>JAHCKJ010000211.1 GCA_026125835.1 Sphingopyxis sp. | reverse complement strand
AGGATCGTCGCCTTGGTAGGCCTTTACCCCACCAACTAGCTAATCCTACGCGGGCTCATCCTTGGGCGATAAATCTTTGGACCGAAGTCATTATACGGTATTAGCACAAATTTCTCTGAGTTATTCCGTACCCAAGGGCAGATTCCCACGCGTTACGCACCCGTGCGCCACTAGACCCGAAGGTCTCGTTCGACTTGCATGTGTTAGGCATGCCGCCAGCGTTCGTTCTGAGCCAGGATCAAACTCTCAAGTTTGATGTTCGAGAATGCAAAGGTGGAATATCCCTCGCAAACCCGCTCATTTTAAGGAGCCTGGCCTACACAAGAAGCAACCTTCGAAAAGGCTGCTTCCACGTTATGGAAACGTGTAAGACATGTAGGTCAGGCTTGGCTTTTTATCCTGAGCACCTTGCACCTTAAAGCTGCAAGACCCAGGGCCGCCGCCCACATGTCCCTTCATCGACAATCACAATTTCAAAGAGCCACCGACAAGAAACAGCGGACAGTTGTCGTTCCCCGCTATTGCTATCGGGGGACATCTGTCCGTATCTGTTGGCGACCGGCTGGGGTGTGGCGTTTGCCGCCGCGTCCCGTCCGGTGAACAGGCCTCTAGGCCCATCATCGATTCGCGTCAACAACCTTTTTGCAATTTTGTTTCAAAGGTCGTTCGACACGCCGGGAAACCCCGGTGCCGAGAGGACCAAGTGGTGAGCGAAAGCGCGGATTTCAAGGGTTCGGATATGGGCGGTGAAAGCGCGGCGGCGTTTGGCCGCCGCGTCCGCAGCGCCGTAATCTGGCGGTCGGGCAGCCAGATCCTCGCGCAAATCATCACCTGGGGGTCAACCCTGATGGTGATTCGCCTGCTCGATCCGTCCGATTACGGGCTGTTTGCGATGACCCAGGTGGTGCTGGCGTTCCTCGCCTTCCTCAACGGCTGGGGATTCGCGAGCGCGCTGGTGCAATCCGATTCGGTCGATCCGTTCCGGATCCGGCAGGCGTTCGGCCTGTTGCTGTTGCTCAACGGCCTGCTCGCCGCGGTCCAGTTCTTCGGCGCGCCGATCGCCGCGGCCTATTATGGCCAGCCGATGGTCGCCGAGCTGCTGCGCGTCCAGGCGCTGATGTTCCTCGCCACTCCCTTTATCGCCCTCCCTGAAGTGATGATGAGCCGCGCGCTCGATTTCCGCCGCCAGGCGTTCGTCAACCTGCTCGCGGCGCTGGTCGGTGCCAGCACCGCGCTTGGCTGCGCACTCGCGGGGTTCGGCGTATGGACGCTCGTCTATGCCCCGATCGCGATGTTCTGGACGCGCGCGATCGGGCTGACGATCGTGGCGCGGCTGCTGGTATGGCCCAGTTTCGATTTTCGCGGCTGCGGCCAGATCGTCGGATTCGGGTCGGCGGTGCTGTTCGCCCAGCTGTTCTGGCTGATCCAGAGCCAGTCGGACATTTTCATCGCCGGGGCGCGATTCGAACCGCACGCGCTCGGCCTCTACGCCGAGGCCTTGTTCCTCGCGCAGATATTCATGGCCAAGTTCGTGCCGCCGCTGAACGAGGTCGCCTTTCCCGCCTATGCGCGAATCAAGCATGACCCCGCGGCGATTCGCTGGAGCTTTCTGAAAACGGTGCGGTTGCTGATGCTGGTCGCCGCCCCCTTTTATTGCGGCCTCGCGGTCACCGCGGCGCCGATGGTCGAAACCGTGTTCGGCACCAAATGGCTGGGGATGACCCCCTATATCCAGATCATCGCGCTCGCGCTGATGCTGATGACGGTCCAGATCCTGTTCGCGCCGCTGACCAATGCGCTCGGCAAGCCGTCGATTTCGATGTTCTCCGCACTCGGCGGCGCGATCATCTTTCCGGCCGCCTTCCTGATCGGCGCCGAATGGGGGCTCGTCGGCATGGCGTGGGCCTGGCTGGTCAGCGCGCCGCTGCTGCTGATCGTCACCGCGCGCCTGTCGGCGCCGCTGATCGGCGTGTCGCTTTGGGATGTCGGGCGCGCGATGTTGCCGGGACTGGCGCCGGCGCTGGTGATGGCGGTCGGAGTCGGCCTGACGGCGCAGGCGATCGCACCGCTCGGCCTCGCCGCCCCGCTGCAACTCGTCATCCTCGTCGCGCTGGGCGCCGCGCTTTATGTCGGCCTGCTCTGGCTGCTCGAGCGCGAAGCGCTCGGCGAGGTCATCCGGCTGGTGCTCCGCCGCCAGCCGCCCGCGGCCGAGGTCGCGAATCAGGAGGCGATATAGTCGCGCATCGCCGCGGCTTCGGCCTCGATCCGGTCGATACGATATTTGACCAGGTCGCCGATCGACACGAATCCGACCAGCTTCCCGCCCTCGACAACCGGCAAATGGCGAATGCGACGCTGCGTCATCTGCGACAGCGCGCCCATCACCGCGGTCCCCGGTTCGCAGGTGACCGGCGATTTGGTCATCACTTCGTCCAGTTCGCGGTCGAGCGCGTCGGGGCCATAGGAGGACATCAGGCGGACCAGGTCGCGTTCGGAGAAAATGCCGACGATCGCCTCGCCCTCCATCACCGGCACCGCGCCGATGCGGTGCTGCGCCAACAGGTCGATGACGGCGCGCACCGTGTCGTCCTTGCGCGCCGCAATCACCGGCTCCGTCCGCCCGTGCAGGATCGCTCCGATCGTCATGCCTTGCCGCTCCCCATGTCGATTCTCTGGATGCCGAGCCTATCATGATTCGCGCCAAAGCCGAAACCGGACGCGCTTGCCGCCTTTCGGCTTGGCCTTGGCCCCGGCATCGTTCATGGAGGCGCGCATGGTGAAACCTTCGCCCCTCGACCGCGACGCCACGGCGAAAATCGCCTGGGCACGCTATCGCCGCCTGATGCGCGGCATGGTGCTGGTGTCGATCGCCGCGGTGATCGTCGCGCTGGTCTGGCTGCATTTCAGCCTGGGCGACGGATTGACGATCCACATGATCATCGCGACCGCGGCCGGAGTCGGCCTGTCGGTCATGCTGGGCGCCGCGTTGATGGGGCTGGTGTTCCTGTCAAGCGGCAGCGGACATGACGAAGCGATCGAGGATCCGTTCGACGACGATCCGGACCTGAAACCATGACCGACAAGCCCGCGCCCGCCGCCCCCGACTGCCCGCGCGACCCGATTCTGCGCGTCGTCCCCCGCCCCGCCGACATCAACGCCAACGGCCATATCTTCGGCGGCTGGGTCTTGAGCCAGATGGACATTGCCGGTGGTATCGTCGCCGGGCGGGAAGCGCAGGGCGCGGTCGCCACCGTCGCGATCGAGACGATGGAGTTCATCGCCCCGATCCTGCTGCGCGACATCATCTCGATCTATGCCCATATCGAACGGCGCGGGCGCACGTCGATGGCGATCCGGATCGAGGTCATCGCAACGCGCGACGGTGGCCGGACCGAGGAGCGGGTAACCGAAGGCGTCTTTACCTTCGTTGCGCTCGACGAAAACCACCGTCCGCGGCCCTTGCCGCCCGCCTGAGCCGCTTTCTGCGGGCCGAATCAGTCGCCGCGCAGTTTTTGGCGGAAAATCTGGACCAGACTGTCGTTTGCCGGAACGCGCGTGCGCCATACCCAATTGCTGCCGCGACGCTCCCACCCGTCGGGGGCGGGATCGAGGGCGAAGGGAATCAGCATCTCGACCTCGGCGTCGAATGGCCGCGCATTGCTCAGCCGGACCTCCCACTGGCGGATGTCGGGATCGGACCGGTCGCGTTCGATCATCTGGAAACCGACCGCCGGGCTATAGCCCAGATCATAGTCGATCCGCTCGCCGTCGGCCTTGTCGCCGATCGCCGATTCCCCGACCAGCAGGCGGCGCCCGCCCACCTGCTCGAAAACCATGACCGCCCCGGCAGGCATCGCCAGCCCGAGCCCGGCGGATTCGCGGTTCTCGATGCGCAGCCGCATGGTCAACGGTACCGGATCGCGCCCGCCGAAATCGACAAGCGTGCCGCCATAGAGCTGTTCAACCGCCACCTTGTCCTTCGCCAGCAACGCCACCTGCTTCTGTCCCTTGGCCGCCACATCGACGCGAAAGGGAATGCGATAGAATTTCAGGTCGCCCAGATCTTCGGCGGGCGGCGGGGGCGGTGCGACCGGTGCCGGAGGCGGTGGCGGCGG
>JAHCKJ010000210.1 GCA_026125835.1 Sphingopyxis sp. | reverse complement strand
GCGGAACAGCCGTGGATCACCGCCTTCAGGATCCTGCGTCCACCGGATGTCGACATCGCCGCCAGCCCCGGCCAGCGCGCCATGTTTGACCGCGTTGGTCGCGAGCTCGTTGAACAGCAGCGCCATCGCCACCAGCGCATTTTCGGGCAGCAAAAGGTCCGGCCCCGACCAGCGAACGCGCGGAAAAGCCGCCTCGACCTCGCGCAGCAGTGCGTGCATCGACCCGGTCAGGAAATTGGCGCCGAGCAACACATTCTGCGCCCGGTTCAGCGCATCCAGCCGCCCGGTGATCCGCTCGACATAATCGTCGACGTCGGTCGCGGCATGACGAGTAAGCGAGATGATTGCGCTGACCGTCGCAAACAGATTGCGCATCCGGTGATGCAGTTCGCGCATCAACAGATTGGCGTTTTCCTGGCGGCTTTTTTGTTCGGTGATGTCGATGCTGATGCCGGTCAGGATCGCGTCGGTCGTGTCCACGTCCCAATCGCCGCGCACGGCAATCCAGCGCACCCCGCGCTCGGGGTGCTGGATCCGGTATTCAGTCGTATAGTGGCTGCCGTTCGCGACCGACCCGCCCAGCACGATGCGGACATGGTCGCGGTCTTCGGGGTGCAGCCGTTCGTAAAATCCGTCAATGTCGGCCAGCGCGGTGGCATAGTCGCTGCCCCACAATTCGGCGACCGCCCCACCCCAGTCGATCGCTCCGGTGCGGGCATCGTAGCGCCAGGTCGATATTCCCGAAAAATCGAGTGCGCGTTCCAGCGTTTTCCGTGCCTCGTTGCGCTGCGCAACGGTCCGGCGCAAGTCGGCCTCCGCCATGATGATCGCCGCAAAATCCTCGAGCCGCGCCAGGTCGCGCTCGCTCGGCAGCGCGCGTTCCTTGCGGTCGATCACACAGAGCGTACCGAGTACCGCGCCATTATAGGCACGCAGCGGCACGCCCGCATAAAAACGGATGAAGGGATCGCCGGTGACCAAAGGGTTGTCGCGAAAACGCGCATCGCCCAGCACGTCGGTGACGATCACCGGCCGGTCCCCGGCAACGACATACTGACAGAAACTGATATCGCGCGGCGTTTCGGTGGCGTCGAGGCCATAGGCCGATTTGAACCATTGCCGACAATCGTCGACCAGCGACACCAGGGCGATCGGTGCTTCATAAAGATCGGCGACCATTTTGGTCACCCGGTCAAACGCCTCCTCCGGCCCAGTGTCGAGCAAGCGGTATTCGCGTAACGTGTCAAGCCGCAGGCGCTCGGCCTGATCCGGACTTGCATCCTCTCCGTCAACCAACGCCTGCCCCTCACCTCCCGCGGATCCTGTGGGCCGCTCTGCCATGAATATGGTCCCCAAAAAAGCCTGTTCACCATTGCCTCGGGAAAGCGGCGACATTCCACTGGCTTGCCGCTAAAAAACGCGTGCCCGACCGATTCTACGCATTGCGCGAGCACAGGTTGCAGCGCTTCGTCGCAGATTTCGCCGCGATCTTGCGGAACCCTTTTTCGGCAGCGCGCGTATGACCGGCTCAAGCGGGAGGTTCCTTGATGCCACTGGGTGAAGAGATTCGCGGACATTTGCCGTATTTGCGCCGCTACGCGCGCGCGTTGACCGGCAGCCAGCAACATGGCGACAATTTTGTACATACGACGCTGGAAGTGATCGTCGCGGCACCGAACGAGTTCAGCGGCGGCCATGGCGCGCGCATCGACCTTTACCGCAATTTCCACCGCATCTGGGAAAGCGCCTATATCGACGACGGCGAGGGCAGCGACGATGGCGAAGACCCGCTGGTTCGGGCAGCCAACCGCCGCCTTGCCCAGATCACACCGCTGGGGCGGCAGATCCTGTTGCTGACCGCGCTCGAAGGGTTTTCGGTCGGCGAAGCCGCCCTTATCACCGGCACCGACGAACCGCTCGTTGAACGCCTGCTCGATGATGCCGTGGCCGACCTCGACCGCGAATCGCGTACGTCGGTGCTGATTATCGAGGACGAACCGCTGATCGCAATGGAGCTGGAACAGATCGTTCGCGCTCTCGGGCACAAGGTTGCCGGGGTGGCCACTACACACGAAGACGCGGTGGCGGCGTTCGAGACCACCGACGCAGGCCTGGTGCTCGCAGATATCCAGCTGGCCGACGGCTCATCGGGGATCGACGCGGTCCAGGACATTTTGGCGATCGCCCCGGTGCCGGCGATCTTCATCACCGCCTTTCCGGAGCGCCTGCTGACCGGCGGCCGGGTCGAACCGACTTTCCTCATCTCGAAACCGTTTAGCGAAAACACCGTCCGCGCCGCGATCAGCCAGAGCCTGTTGTTCACGCCGCAACTGGCGGCTTAAGCCCGCTTCAATCGCTGATCGGCGGGCGAGCGGTTAGTTGGTCAACGTCGTCCATGATCGCACGAAACACCTCGCTCGACGGCAATATGTCGTCGCTGCGCCGCGGCATCGATCCGCTTTCCAGAATCGCCTGCAATGCGGTGCGGGCGCGCGACACGCGGCTTTTCATTGTCCCGACGGCACAGCCGCAGATCGCCGCGCCTTCTTCGTAGGACAGCTGGCCGGCGCCGATCAGCACCAGCGCCTCGCGCTGGTCGACCGGCAGCATGAGCAACGCGCGCTGGACATCGGCCAGGTGCAGGCTGTCGCCCTGGTCGTCGGGCGCCACCAGTAACCGCTCGGCGGCCAGCTCGTCATATTCGGCGGTGAATTTCTTGCGGCGCATCTGCGACAGGAAACAGTTGCGCAAAATAACAAAGGCCCAGCTCTTCATGCTGGCGGGGCCCGGCACATATTGCGCCCGCGCCTTCCACGCCTTCAGCATCGTTTCCTGCACCAGATCGTCGGCCAGATCGGCATTGCCGCACAGGCTGCGCCCGAACGCGCGCAGATGCGGCAGCATCGCGGCCAGCTCGCGTTTGAAGCTGGCGTCGTCGAGCGGCTCGCCGGCGCGCGTCGGAGGCGTCACGTCGTTGATAAACAAGCCCCGGTTGCCGGCGCGGGAATGCAGCCGTCAGTCCGGCTTAGCGCCTTGAACGTCCAATGCAAACCGCAACTCGCAGGCGCTGCGAAAAGCTCGCGCACAGCCTACCGCCCGTCGCGCGCCGTCGGCGGCGAGCGGCGACCCAGCGCGATGAAATTTTCCATCATCAGCGCATCCTGCGGGTCAAGAATGCCGCGGGCGACGACCCGCGCCAGTGCCTCGTCATGACTACGAAAATGCGGGTCATAAAGCATCGTCCATTCCGCAAAGGCGCGCTCCGCGATCGTCCGGCGGCGGATTTCGATCATGCCGCTGTGTCGCGGATCTGCGCGAATGACGGCCAGGCAGGCATCGACCTTGTCGGCCGGCCCTTCCAACAGCTGCATGAAATTATGGCCGTTGAAGATAAGCGCCCCGGTCAGGGCGTCGCGCTGGTTGTTGCGGCGCGCCTGCACCAAAAGTTCGGCAATATCCTGTTCGCCGATCATCGGATCGGCAACGCTGACGTAAATGACGGATAGCAACGACGATCTCCAGCCTTCCCTGCGCGGGAACGCAAAACCCAACCCCTCGCTGCAAGCCTGGTCGCCTACGTCCCTGACCGAATAAGCCCGCTGTGGCATCTTGGCAACGCTTTCGTCGCAAAAAAAGCGCCGGCGGGGAACCCGCGCCGCCTTTCGTCGTTGCTTCGGCATGGCTACCCAAGGCAACAACAGGTCAAACCTCACGGGCCACCCGCTCGCGGCGCCGGAAACGCCGGATCGCCGCCGCGGAAGTTTCCCCGGTACCGACAGCGACGAATGGCACCGCACGCTCACCGGTCGCCAGGCGCCGGAACCGGTGAGCGCCAAACTGCGGATGATTTACGGGAATATCGTGGCCGAACAATTGCCCGACCAGATGCTCGACCTGTTGTCGCAACTCGACCAGAAGAGTTCGAAACAATAATGGCGCAATCTGCTGCCGCGCCCACCGCTGGCGAAAATTTGTCGGACGCCGAGTTCAAGGCGCTGCTGGCTGCGGTCATCCCGCACCTGCGCGCTTACGGCCGCAGCCTGTCGGGAAATCCCGATCTGGCCGATGACCTCACACAGGACACGATGGTGAAAGCCTGGGCATCGCGCGACCGCTTCGAACGCGGGACGTCGATCAAGGCGTGGACCTTTGT
>JAHCKJ010000021.1 GCA_026125835.1 Sphingopyxis sp. | reverse complement strand
TCTTCCGGACGCAGCAGGCAGCCGCTGGCGCCTGCGTAGCGCGCGCTGCGCGAGGCGAGCAGCGGAACGCTGCCGGTGACCGTTTTTGTCGCGGGATCCTCGGCCAGCGACACCATCTCCATTCCGGGTTCGAAATCGCTCTGGCAGCTTTCGAGGCTGCGACCCTGGACATAGCGGCACGAACAGCCGACGCGTGCGGCATAGGCCGAACCCAGTTCGGCTTGCGCCTTGAACGCCGGAAATTTCCAGACCAGCCCGCCAAAGAGCAGCGCGGCCAACAGGATCACCCAAGGCAGGCAGCCGCCCCAACGGCTCGGCTTTTTTGCGGGACGGACAGGAGCCGTCTCCGGCACAGCCGCGGGGGGCGGTCGGTCGGGCGTTGAAGCATCGGTCGGGTTGGTGCTAGTCACCCGAACCATGATCACGAAAAAACGCCTGCTGGCAAGTGCCGCGCTGGCCGTCCTCGGCATCTGGTCGCTGGCGCAGGCGGCGGGGCAGGGTGCCCTGGCCCCCGCCGCACCCGCGCCCAAGTTCGGCGCGTCGCTCGACGACGTTGGCGCGGCGGAGGTGCCACAGGCGCTCCCCACCCTCCCCGCGGCAATCAAGGCGCGCGCCGATGCCTTGTTCGTCAACGGTGAGGATGTCGGCGAAACGCGCGCGTTGCTGGTGCTGCGCGACGGCGAGCCGATTTACGAGCGCTATGCAGCGGGGTTCGGCCCCGATTCAAAGCTGATCAGCTGGTCGATGGCCAAGAGCATCACGGCGGTGCTGACCGGATTTCTCGTTGCCGACGGCCGGCTCGCCCTCGACGGACCGGCGCCGGTGGCGGCGTGGCAGCGCAGCGGCGATCCGCGCGGCGCGATCACCCTGCGCAACCTGCTGCATATGTCGGCGGGGCTCGAGCATGTCGAGAATGGCGATCCGGTCTGGCGCGGCGATACGGTCGACATGCTGTTCGGCCCCGGCGCCGGTGACATGGCGGCATTCGCAGAGGCCAAGCCTGCGGCGGCGCAGCCGGGCGAGTTGTTCAACTATAGTTCGGCGACCAGCGTGATCCTGTCGGACATATTGGCCGACACGCTGACCCCGTCGCAGAACCCCGACGCGCGCCGCGACGCGATGCGCGAGTTTATCGCGGGACGCCTGGCTGAACCGTTGGGGATGACGAGCCTGACCCCCGAATTCGACGCCAGCGGCACGATGATCGGCGGTTCAATCATGCACGCGACGGCGCGCGACTATGCGCGATTCGGGGAGTTTTTGCGGAACCACGGCGTCGTGAACGGACAGCGGCTGCTGCCCGAAAGCTGGATGGATTTCATGCTCAGTCCCGCGGCCACCGACGGCGGCTATGGCGGGCATATCTGGCTCAATCGCAAACGTCCGGCGGGCGCACAGGCGGCGCTATGGCCCGATCGCGGCCCCAACGACCTGTTCGCGTGCATCGGCCATCAGGGGCAATATATCATCGTCTCGCCCTCGCAGCGGGTGACGATCGTGCGGCTCGGCGTCACCAAAAGCGACCAGTTTCCGGCGCTGCGCCGTCATCTGGCCGATCTGACCGCCGCCTTATAGCAGGAAGTCGCCGACCAGCGTCGTAACGCAAGCGCCGGTCAGTTCGACCATGTCGCCGTCGAGGCGGCAGCCGACATGGCCGCCGCGGGCGCTTGCCTGATACGCCGAAAAGGCATCGCGACCCAGCCGCGCCGCCCAATAGGGCGTAAGGACGCTGTGCGCCGATCCGGTGACGGGATCCTCGTCGATCCCGGCCCCGGGGGCAAAGGCGCGGCTGACGACATCGGCGCCCGACGGATCGTCGTTGCCGGGCGCAGTGGCGATGTAAAGAACATCGCCGCCCTCCCTGAGCGTGCGGAAATCGGGCGCCAGAGCCCGCACACTCGCCGCGTCGGAATAGACGATCAGCGCGTAACCATCGGCGTGCCACTGCGTTTCGACCGGTGTGCCGCCGAGCGTCTGCACAACGTCGGGCATCGCCTTGGGCGCGGGTGGATAGGCGGGCAGTGCCATGCGATAACCGTCGTCCTCGCCGTTGCGCGCGACCCGCAATATCCCGGCCTTGCGGGTGCGAAAGCGCATGTCGCTTCGCCACTGCGCCGCCGACAACAGCACATGCCCGCTCGCCAAGGTGGCGTGGCCGCAGAGCGCAACCTCGATCGTCGGGGTGAACCAGCGCAGCTCGTAATCGGCCTCGCCGCTTTCGTCGGGGACCAGAAAGGCGGTTTCGGAGAGATTATTCTCTGCGGCAATCGCCAGCAGCATCGCGTCGTCGAGCCATTCGTCGAGCGGCATCACCGCCGCCGGATTGCCGGTAAAGGGCCGGTCGGCAAAGGCATCGACCCGGCTGATCGGAAGGCGGCGCGCGGCGCTCATGGATAGAGAAATCCTTTCGTCCAGCCGTCACCCGCCCGTTCGAACAGCGTCCGTTCGTGGAGGCGATGGGCGCGGTCCTGCCAGAATTCGATGCGTTGCGGTGTCACGCGCCAGCCTGACCAGCGCGGCGGACGCGGGACGTCCCGCCCCGCGAAGCGCGCCTGCACCTCGGCAAAGCGCGTTTCAAAAATTGCCCGATCGGCCAGCGGGCGCGACTGGTCGCTGGCCCAGGCGCCGAGCTGGCTGTCGCGGCTGCGCGTCGCGAAATAGACGTCGGCGGTTGCGTCGTCTACTGGCGCCACCGGCCCCTCGATCCGGATCTGGCGGCGCAGCGATTTCCAGTGGAAAAGCAGCGCAACCAGCGGGTTGGCCGCCAGCTCGCCGCCCTTGCGGCTGTCGAGATTGGTGTAAAAGACGAAACCGTCCGGCCCGTGGCCTTTCAGCAGCACCATGCGGACCGAGGGTGCGGCGCCGGACGTCGCTGTCGCCAGCGCCATGGCATTGGCATCATTGGGCTCGCTGGCGCGCGCTTCGCGAAACCATGCGTCGAAAAGCGCAAAAGGGTCGTCGGTCATGCGCGCGGTCATACGCGCGGATCGCGCAGTGGTCGAGATTGTTCGTTGCCGCGGGCGAAACAGGAAGTTGCCGCGGGCGAAACAGGAACTTGACCGTTTTACCGCCCGTTACCACATCGACCTGCATTCGGGCCTTCACGGGCCGTCCCTTATGGCGCTACAGGAGCATGATGGCCGATCCTTATTCCACCCTGGGTGTTACCAAGACTGCAAGCGATGCGGAGATCAAGTCTGCCTACCGCAAGCTGGCCAAGGAACTGCACCCCGACAAGAACAAGGACAATCCGAAGGCGTCGGAACGCTTTTCCGACGTCACCAAGGCCTATGATCTTTTGTCGGACAAGGCCAAGCGCGCGCAATTCGATCGCGGCGAGATCGATGGCGACGGCAATCCCTCCATGCCCTTTGGTTATCGCCGCGGCGACCCGCGCGGCGGTTCCGGCGGCTTTTCGGGCTTTGGCAACGAGAGCGCCGATTTCGGGGATATTTTTGAAGGGCTGTTCGGCGGCCGCGCCGGTGGCGGCCCGTTTGGCGGTTTCGGCGGCCGCAGCGCGCCGCCGCAAAAAGGTGCGAACGTCGCATACCGGCTGGCGGTGTCCTTCATCGACGCAGCGACACAGGCACCGCAGCGGATCACGCTGGCTGATGGCAGCACGATCGATCTCAAACTGCCCGCGGGGGTCGAGACCGGAACCCAGATGCGGCTCGCGGGAAAAGGCCAGCCGGGACCGGGCGGTGCGGGCGACGGGATCGTTACGATCACCGTCAAGGAGCATCCCTTTTTCGCGCGCGACGGCGCCAACATCCGGCTCGACCTGCCTGTAACACTCGACGAGGCGATCAAGGGGGCCAAGATCAAGGTGCCGACCGTCGACGGGCCGGTCATGCTGTCGATCCCCGCGGGGTCGACCTCGGGCAAGGTGATGCGGCTGAAAGGCAAGGGTTTCAGCCAGAAGGGCGGCGGGCGCGGCGATCAGCTGGTTCGCCTGATGGTCGATTTGCCGACGGACAACGCCGGGCTGTCAGCCTTGCTGGGCAACTGGACGGACACGCGTGCGGTGCGGGCCGAGCTTGGCGTGTAGGGCGTGAGCGAGACGATCGACCGGAGCGCCGCCGACGCGCTGGCCAGGGAGGTCGCGAAAGAAGTCGGCGAGGAGTTTCTGGCCGAAGGCCATTCGCCGCATTCTCCCGAGGCGCGCGTCGAGCGCGCCAAGCGGATAAAACTGCGCGCGCGGGCACAGGGCGTCATCGACGCCAGTCGCCAGCGGCTCGGACCGGGTACGCGGGTGTTTCATATCGTCCGGCGCGTCGTCGTCGGTACCTATACCGACGGTTTTATCCACGCGGGCAATCTGGCCTATCTGGCGCTGATCGCACTTTTTCCGTTTTTCATACTGGTGGCGGCGGTGTTGTCCCTGATCGGCGGCAGCGTGGGCGGCGAAGCGGCGATAGAGGCGGTGTTTTCCACGATGCCGCCGTCGGTCGCTAATGCTCTGGCAGGGCCGATCCGCGAAGTGATGAGCGCGCGGACGGGTATATTCCTGTGGCTCGGCGCACTCGTCGCGCTGTGGACGGTCGGCAGCCTGATCGAAACGGTACGCGACATATTGCGCCGCGCCTACGGGACAAGCTTTTCCAAAAGCTTTTTTCACTACCGTTTGATGTCAATCGGCATCATCACCGGCGCGGTGGTGTTGATGCTGGTGTCGTTCAGCATGCAGGTGTTGATCGTCGGGGTCGAACAATTTGTGACCAGGGTGCTGCCGCAGGAATATCGTGCGCTTGGCGTGGTCGCGATTTCGCGCGGAGTATCGGGGCTGGGGCTGTTTCTCGCAATCTATATGTTGTTCTACAGCCTGACCCCGTCGAAATACCGGCGGATAAAGCAATGCCCCAAATGGCCGGGCGCGCTGTTCACCACCCTGTGGTGGATTGCCGTGACCCTGGCGCTGCCGCCGTTGCTCGCCAGTCTGATGAGCTATGACGCGACATATGGCAGCCTGGCGGGGGTGATGGTCGCGCTGTTCTTTTTCTACCTGGTTGGATTGGGTATGGTGATGGGCGCCGAACTCAATGCCGCGCTCGTCGAGGTTGAGGATTTGGCGAATGACGCTATTGGCCGCATCGACGATGTGGCTGCGGAGCCGAAACGGGTCGGAGAAACGGAATGACGGGTCTGATGCAGGGCAAGCGCGGGCTGATTATGGGCCTGGCAAACGACAAATCGCTCGCCTGGGGTATCGCCAAGGCGTTGCATGCGCATGGCGCCGAACTCGCGATCTCCTATCAGGGCGATGTGATGCTGAAGCGGGTGAAGCCGCTCGCCGACGAGCTGGGCTGCGACTTGCTGATCGATTGCGACGTGTCGGACATGGACAATCTTGACGCCGCCTTCGGTACGCTGTCGGCGCGCTGGCCGACGATCGACTTCGTCGTCCACGCGATCGGCTATACCAACAAGGAAGCGCTGCGCGGCCACTATGCCGATGTGACGCTCGACGACTTCCTGATGACGATGAACATCAGCGTGTACAGCTTTACCGCGGTGGCGAAGCGCGCCGCGGCGATGATGACGCCCTTTGACCCCGAAACGGGCACCGGCGGCGGGTCGCTGCTCACCTTGAGCTATTACGGCGCCGAAAAGGTCATTCCGCACTATAACGTGATGGGCGTGGCCAAGTCGGCGCTGGAAACCAGCGTCAAATATCTCGCCAATGATTACGGCCCGCAGGGCGTGCGCGTGAACGCGATTTCGGCGGGGCCGATCAAGACGCTCGCCGCGTCGGGCATCGGCGATTTCCGGCTGATCCTGAAATGGAACGAGCATAACGCCCCGCTCCGCCGCAATGTCACCATTGATGATGTGGGGGGCTCGGCGCTGTATCTGCTCAGTGACCTGTCGTCGGGGGTGACGGGCGAAACGCACCATGTCGATGCCGGATATCATACCGTCGGCATGAAGCAGGAAGACGCGCCGGACATCGCGCTTGTCTGAAGAACTCGGCATCCGCGCCGCGACGGCGGCGGATGCCAAGGCGGTCGATGCCCTGATCCGCGCGGCTTTCGCCGGAACCGACTTCGGGCATCAGGGCGAAGCCGAACTGGTGCGCATGATCGAAGCGGACGGCGACGCGCTGGTATCGCTCGTCGCCGAACGGTGCGGTGACATCGTCGGGCACGTCTTGTTCAGCCGGATGGATGTGGAGGCCGATGGCGACGCCGTGGCGGCGGCGGGGCTTGCGCCGGTGTCGGTCGCGCCCGATCGCCAGGGTCAGGGCGTTGGCACCGCGCTGATCCGCGCGGGGCTCGATGTGCTGCGCGAACAGGGCGTCGCGATGAGCTTCGTTCTGGGCCACGACGATTATTACCCGCGCTTCGGCTATTCTCCCAGGCTTGCGACGCGTTTCGTTTCGCACTTTTCAGGTCCGCATTTCATGGCGATGATGCTGGACAGCGCCGCCGAATGGCCGCAAGGCGGCCGGGCGGATTATGCACCAGCATTCGGCCGGTTGGGGTAAGTAATGAGTTTCAACAGCTTCGGGCGCGTTCTTCGCTTTACGACGTGGGGTGAAAGCCACGGCCCCGCGCTCGGTGCTGTCGTCGATGGTTGCCCGCCGCGGCTGTCGCTGTCCGAAGCCGACATCCAGCCCTTCCTCGACAAGCGCCGCCCCGGCCAGTCGCGCCACACGACGCAGCGGCAGGAGCCCGACCAGGTCCGCATCCTTTCCGGCACCTTCGAGGGCAAGACCACCGGCACCCCGATCAGCCTGATGATCGAAAATGTCGACCAGCGCTCGAAAGATTATGGCGACATCGCGCAAGCCTATCGCCCGGGCCATGCGGACTATAGTTATGACGCCAAATATGGCATCCGCGATTATCGTGGCGGCGGGCGGTCGAGCGCGCGCGAGACTGCGGCGCGGGTTGCCGCGGGTGGCGTTGCGCGGCTGGTGATACCCGAGGTACAGATCCATGCCTGGGTCGCCGAAATCGGCGGCGATGCGATCGATCCTGCGAACTTTGACCTTGAAGAGATTGACCGCAATCCCTTTTTCTGTCCCGATCCCGCTGCGGCGCAGCGCTGGGAAGGGCTGATGGATGCCGCGCGCAAGGCGGGCAGCTCGCTCGGCGCGGTGATCGAATGCGCAGCGAGCGGCGTACCGGCCGGATGGGGTGCGCCGATCTACGCCAAGCTCGACAGCGACCTGGCCGCCGGGATGATGGGAATCAACGCGGTCAAGGGCGTCGAGATCGGTGCCGGCTTCCACGCGGCGCGGCTGCGCGGTGAAGAAAATGCCGACCCGATGCGTCCCGCCACCGATGGCAGCAATCGTCCCGACTTCCTGTCGAACAACGCCGGCGGCATCGCGGGCGGCATTTCGACCGGCCAGCCGGTTGTCGTGCGCGTCGCGTTCAAGCCGACCAGCTCGATCCTGACGCCCGTGCCGACGATCAACCATGCGGGCGAGGCCGCCGACATCGTGACCAAGGGCCGCCACGACCCCTGCGTCGGCATCCGCGGCGCGCCGGTGGTCGAGGCGATGATGGCGCTGGTCCTCGCCGATCACAAATTGCTTCATCGCGCGCAATGCGGTTGATGAACGGATGATCGAGGCGCTGCGAGCCGCGGTAGCGGAGCATCAGGCGATGATCGGTCTGGTGGTGCTCGGCCTGATGTTTCTGGGTTTCGTGCTGGAGCGTTTCCCGGCCACCGTCGTCGCGATATTGGGCACATGCGCTTTTCTTTTTCTGGGAATTTTGTCGGGGAAGGATTTGTTTTCGGTCTTTTCCAACCCGGCGCCGGTGACGATCGGGGCGATGTTCATTTTGTCGGGTGCGCTGCTGCGGACCGGCACCCTCGACGCCATCGCCAACCGGATCATTGCCCGGGCGCAACAACATCCGCGGCTGGCGCTGGTGGAGATGTTCGTCGGTGTTTACGTCGCGTCGGCGTTCCTCAACAACACGCCGGTCGTGGTCGTGATGATCCCGATCATGATGAAACTTGCGGGCGCATTGGGTCTCAGCGCCAAACGGCTGCTGATGCCCTTGTCCTTCGTGGCGATTTTGGGCGGGACGACGACGTTGATCGGAACGTCGACCAACCTGCTGGTCGCGGCGGTGGCCGATGCGAACGGACTCGACCGGTTCGGCATTTTTACCATCACCCCGGTCGGACTGGTCGCCGGCGTGGCGGGCGTGACGGCGCTGCTTTACATTGCGCGCCGTTTCCTGCCCGACGAGGCGCCGAACCAGATCGCATTGAGCCAGGAACATCGCGGGTTCCTGACCGAGGTCCGTATCGCCAAGGACGGCAATCTGGTGGGCAAGCCGGTCGGCGAGGTGCCGTTTCTGAAACGGGCGAACGTCAAGCTGGTCGGGCTGAAGCGCGGGGCCACGTTGCGGCGGACGGGACTGGCCGACGAAACCCTGGAAGCAGGTGACTTGTTGGTTCTGCGGCTGGAACTGGCCGAACTGCTGTCGCTGCGCGAGAACAAGAATGTCGTCATCGGCCTGACCGCCGGGCACGACGACATTGCCCACGACAGCGAAGAAATCGTCGAGGCAATGATCGCTCCCAGCCATCCGGCGATCGGGCGCCGCCTGATCGAAATTCCGTTTCTGTCGGCGTTGCGGGTGCGCATTCTGGGGGTCGCGCGTTTTCGCAAGACTCCCGGTCCGGACTTGCCCAATGCGCGCATCCAGGCGGTCGACCGGGTGTTGGTCACCGGCCCCGCCGACCAGATCGAGCAAATGTATGCCAATCCCCACCTTTACGGGGTCGGATCGACCACCGAGCGCGAATTCCGGCGCAGCAAGGCGCCACTGGCGATCGGCGCGCTGCTCGCGGTCGTGCTGCTCGCCGCTTTCAATGTCATGGACATCGGCGTTGCGGCGATCATCGGTGTCGGCTTTATCCTGGTGACGCGCTGCATCGACGCCGACGAGGCGTGGGATTCGATTGACGGCAACGTGCTGGTGTTGATCTTCGCCATGCTCGCGGTCGGGCTGGCGCTGGAAAATTCCGGCAGCGTCGCCCTGGTTGTCGGCGAGCTGACACCGCTGCTTCGCGACGTGCCGCCCTGGGCACTGGTCGTCGCAACCTATGTAGTCGCCGGTTTGCTGACCGAGATCATCACCAACAACGCTGTGGCAATCCTCGTGACTCCGCTCGTGATTGCGCTGGCGCGCGAACTGGGTGTCGATCCCTATCCGCTGGTGATCGCCGTCATGTTTGCGGCGTCGGCCAGCTTTGCGACGCCGATCGGTTACCAGACCAACACTTTGGTCTATGCGGCGGGGAATTATCGTTTTGCCGATTTCTTGCGGGCAGGGATTCCGATGATGCTGGTCGTTGGTGCTGCGACCTGCGCCGCCATTGCGCTGCTCGTCTGATCGGCGCGCGCGCGGCCGGACATGGACGGGGTGGACGTCGCCGCGCAATTGGTGAAGGATAGTTTTTCGGACGCCGCGAAACGGGCGGCGCCGGACCAAGGGAAAGGGTAATATATGGGGTGGTGGTTCCGGATTCCGTTGTGGCAGCGTGTCATCGCAGCGCTGATTCTCGGGGTCATCACGGGATTTGCATGGGGGCCGGACGCCGCCAGCATCAAATGGATCGGCGACTTCTTCATCAAGGCGGTGAAGATGCTCGTCGTCCCGCTGATCTTTTTCTCGCTCGTGTCCGGGGTCGCGGCAATCGGCGACCTGCGCAAACTGGGCAAGGTCGGCGGGCGCGCCATGTTGTTGTTCGTCATATCGGGACAGATTGCGGTATGGCTGGGGCTGATGCTGGGAAGCTTTGCCCGGCCGGGCATCGGTGTCGATACCAGCGCGATCCAGCGCGGCGCGGTTCCAGAACCCAACGCCACCAGCTGGACCGACATGATCCTGTCGATCGTGCCCGAAAGCCCGGTGCAGGTCATGGCCGATGTCCAGGTGCTGCCGTTGATCGTATTCGCGCTGCTGGTCGGGATCGGCATCCTGATGGCGAAGGACGAGGGAGCTCCGGTCGCGAAAATTTTCGATAGCGGCGCCGTCATCATGCAAAAGGTGACGATGATCGTCATGGAGCTGACGCCGTTCGGCGTGTTCGCCCTGATGGCGTGGGTTGCCGGGGTGCTCGGACTCGATGCGCTCCAGTCGCTCGCGAAGCTGGTGGCGCTCAACTATGTCGGCTGCCTGCTCATCATTCTGGTGATGTATTCGGCGATGATCCGCTTTCTGGCCAAGGTGCCGGTGGTCGGTTTCTATCGCGGGATGATCGACGCGATGGCGGTGAGCTATTCGACCGCCTCGTCGAACGCGACCTTGCCGGTAACGCTGCGCTGCACCCAGCGTAACCTGGGCGTTTCGCCCAGCGTGTCGAGCTTTGTCGTTTCGCTTGGGGCGACGATCAACATGAATGGCACCGCCATGTATCTCGGCCTCGCGACGCTGTTCGGCGCGCAGATTTTCGGCGTCGATCTCAGCTGGGGCGACTATATCATGATCTCGGTCACCGCGACGCTCGGCGCGATCGGTGCGGCCGGTATTCCCGGTGCCGGACTCATCATGATGGCGCTGGTTTTCGGGAGCGTGGGCGTGCCGCTGGAAACGATCGCGTTCGTCGCCGGCGTCGACCGGATCATGGACATGATGCGAACGACCACCAACGTCACCGGCGATGCCGCCGTCGCGGTGACCGTCGCATCGATGACGGGCGAACTCAACGTCGAGGAACTGGTTTCGGCGGACGACGTGTAGGGGCGCCCGGACCACCGCGCAAAACCGGCGCGGTGGTTTCGATCAGTCCGGATGGGCGTTTTCGTCGCGGCTTCCGCGGAACAGGCCGTCGCTGCGCGAAGGGCGTCCCTCGGGAACGGTGACGGGCGCCTCGAAAGTGCGTTGCGGGGGTGGTGCGGGCTGGCGAACGGTCGTCGTCGGTCGCTCGAACGCGGGCGCGCGCTCCGGCCGTGCCACGGGGGCGCTGGTGGCGTCCGGGGCTTGGCGCCGCATCTCGCTGCCCGTGCGCGGCACCGGTCGGGGCATGGCGCCCCGCTCGTCAGCCGTGGGTACCGCGCGAACAGGTCGCGACCGGGAAACCGCGCTGCCGTCCTGCGGGCCGGGCTGCGGACGACAGCGTTCGCGGTCGGGGCGGGGTGGATTGGCCACCGCCGGCGGGGCGGCCTCGGTGCTGCCGCCCGGCCTGCCGCCGCGCCATGCGCCGCGGCCCCGGTCATTGTCGCCGTCGCCGCGTTGCCATCGGTCCGGTCCGCGATCGGGCCGAGCCGGAAGGGTGGCGGCGGGCGGCGCATTATCGACACGTCCCGGACGGCTGCCACGCGGGCCGTCATTGTCGCGATCGCCGCGCTGCCATCCACCGGGGCGCCCCGGACGGTCATCGCCCGGGCGGCCGTCGCGGTCGCTGCGCGTCCAGCCGCCGGGGCGTCCCGGCTGGCCATAGCCGCGACCGCCATGATGTTTCCACCAGGCGCGCCGTCCGCCCCAATAGTTCAGATAATGATCGCGCAGCGGGTAACGGTTGCGATAGCGGTCGAACATCCAGAGTCCGTAGCCGGGATAATAATATTTGTCGTACCAGCCGCCGCCGAACCCGATATTGACGAAGCCGCCGCCATAATCGGACGCATCGTAGCAGTCATAGCCATAGCCGTCGTCATAAGCGTAGCCGTCATAGTCGTAATAGCTGCTGCCGTACCGCGCCGCGCAGTCGCCGCCGGACGCATAGCCCGCGCCATAGACATCGCCGTAATAGCAGCCGCCAAGCGTGGTCGTGGCCAGCGCGCCCAATGTGACCGACAGCGGACCTTTGATTTTTACCGGCATGACGCCATTCCTTTTTCGGACCCGCGGGATCGGGGATCTTGCTGCAAGGCTGTACGAGTCGAGTTGAATTTGCGGTGAATGGTGGCGCGCGTCGCTCCCGGCATTACTTGCAACAGTGTCAGTAGTGAGTTAGGTCTGACGCTGGCAGTCGAGCGAGTGAGGATGAACCGATGAACGCGCCCACCAAGATCGAATGGTCCGAAGCCCGTTTCGGCCCGGAAACGCAGCATTGGCTGCCGCGCAATCCCGATCATCTTCTCGACCATATTCCCGGCGAGGACGGGCTGCCGGTGATCGGCAACACGCTCGAACAGCTGGGCGACTATCGCGCCTTCACGACGCGGATGGTTGCCAAATATGGCCGGGTTTACCGCAACAACAGCTTCGGCGGCCGCAGCGTCGCGCTGCACGGACCCGAAGCGAACGAATTGGTGATGTTCGACCGCGAAAAGATATTCTCGTCCGAACAGGGCTGGGGACCGGTGCTCAACCTGCTGTTCCCGCGCGGGCTGATGCTGATGGACTTTGAAAAGCATCGTGCCGATCGCAAGATATTGTCGGTCGCCTTCAAACCCGAACCGATGCGGCACTACGCCGAATCGCTCAACGAGGGGATCCGCGACCGCGTCGCGGCGTGGAGCGGCAAGCGGTTCAAATTCTACCCGGCGATCAAGGAATTGACGCTCGACCTTGCCGCGACCAGCTTTCTTGGAATTCCATGGGGGCCGGAAGCCGACAAGGTGAACAAGGCTTTCGTCGACATGGTGCAGGCGTCGATCGGCGTCGTTCGGGTGCCGATGCCGTTCACCGCCATGGGCCGCGGCGCGAAAGGGCGCGCCTATCTGGTCGACTATTTCGGCCGCATGGTGCCCGAGCGGCGCGAGGGGGCGGGCGAGGATATTTTCAGCCAGATTTGCCGCGCTCGCGATGACAATGGCGAATATCTGAGCGCCGATGCGATCGTCGACCACATGAATTTCCTGATGATGGCGGCGCATGACACGATCACCAGCTCGATCACGTCGCTGGTGTGGATGCTCGCCAAGCATCCCGAATGGCAGGACCGGCTGCGCGAAGAAATGCTGGCGGTGTCGCCGGCGGGCGAGGGCGTCGGGCACAACAGCCTGGGCGAGCTGGAACTGACCGAATGGGCGTTCAAGGAAGCGCTGCGGCTTGTGCCGCCGGTGCCGAGCTTTCCGCGCCGCGCGCTCAAGGATTTCGAATATGGCGGCTACCGCATTCCCGCCGGCACGTCGGTCGGGGTCAGCCCGGCGTTCACCCACATGATGCCCGAACATTGGCCCGAGCCCGAAAAATTCGACCCGATGCGCTTTTCGCCCGAGGTCGCGCGCGAGCGGCACAAATATGCGTGGGTGCCGTTCGGCGGCGGTGCGCATATGTGCCTGGGACTGCATTTTGCGTATATGCAGGCGAAGATCTTTTTCCATCACGTCATCACGACGCACCGCATTGTCGTCGCGCCGGGTTACGAGCCGAAATGGCAGGTGCTGCCGATCCCGCGGCCCAAAGACGGACTGATGGTGACGTTCGCGCCGCTCTGAGCTTGCACAGAGCGGTCGCGTACCCCATTGGAATCGGGTGAAAAGCGCACGTCCTTATCTGATCTGGTTCGGCATCGCGGTCGTGCTCGCGCTCGTTGCGATCCGCGGCATGCAATGGGTGCGCGACCATCCCGAACATATCCCGACCGCGCGCTTCGAGCTCGCGCACCCGCAAGGCTGGGCGACGCACCGCAAGCTCGTCGGGTTAGTGGGTGACGATGCCGCATGTTTTGCGGCTCTCGACCGCGCGGGCGCCGGATATGAACGTCGGCCAGCGGTCGGCACCGGCACCTGCCGCGCCAGCCAGCGCATGGTGCTCACGGGCAACCGATTCGTCCCGACGATGCGCCCGGCCAATGCCGCGCCCGGTTGCGCAGTGACCGTCGCGATGGCGCTGTGGAACCGAGACGTCGTGCAGCCGCTGGCGCTGAAGCATTTTGGACAACGCGTCGTCGCGCTCGAGAATCTGGGCAGTTACAATTGTCGAAGCGTCCGCGGTGGCCAGGCGCCGAGCCAGCATTCCACCGCCAATGCGATCGACATCTCAGCCTTCGTGCTGGCCGATGGAACGCGCATCTCGCTGATCAACGACTGGGACGACGCCGACGTGCGCCGCGAGTTTCTGCGCGCGGTGCGCGACGGGTCGTGCGGGCTGTTCAGCACCGTCTTGTCACCCGACTATAATCAGCCCCACGCCGACCATTTCCACTTCGACATGGCAGAACGCACCGCGGGCTGGACCGTCTGCCGTTAGTCGAGCGATTTCGCGTAGAGGATCGTGCGC
This sequence comes from Sphingopyxis sp., assembly GCA_026125835.1. Lineage (GTDB taxonomy): Bacteria > Pseudomonadota > Alphaproteobacteria > Sphingomonadales > Sphingomonadaceae > Sphingopyxis. The sequence continues at coordinate 1,171 of JAHCKJ010000021.1, read as the reverse complement.
ACCTCTTCGCCGAACCCGCAGGCTTCGTGCCATGCCTGGCTGCCCAGATTGTCGAGTTCGACATCCGATCCGATTTGCGTATAGCCGCCGGCACGCGCGCGTTCCTCGATCGCCGCGAGCAGCTGGCGTCCGGCGCCGACTCGGCGATGCCCGGCGTCGATCCAGATGCCCTCGATGTGCGGATAGGGCGGCACGACGCAACCGTCGAACATCGTCCGCAACTGCACTTCGGCGAAACCGACCACCCGGTCGTCCGCGTCGGTCAGCATGAAATTCCACAAGGTCGGGTCGGCCAGCATCGCCGGCAATTCCAGCGCCAGATCGGTGGCATCCGCGTCGGGCCACAACCGGGCGCGCATTGCCGCCCATGCGCCGACATCGTCAAGCCGCGCATCGCGAACGGTCATCGTCAAACGGTGAAGCTCTCGCCGCAGCCGCAGGCGCCCTTGGCGTTCGGATTTTCGAAGACGAAACCGGCGGCGAAATCATCCTCGACCCAGTCCATCGTGCTGCCGATCAGGTACAACACCGACGCGCCGTCGATGTAGAAGATGCCGCCCGGCGTTTCGATCTTCTCGTCGAACTTTTGCTCCTCGGTTACATAATCGACCGAATAGGCGAGGCCCGAACAGCCGCGGCGCGGGGTCGACAGTTTGACCCCGATCGCATCTGCGGGCGCAGCGGCCATCAGCTTGGCGACGCGCGCCTCGGCATTGGGGGTCAGCGTGACCGCGGCGGGGCGGGTTTTCAGCGTCGTCATCTCACACTCCTTCCCCTCTCCCCTTGCGGGAGAGGGATGTGAAGACTTGGCAGCTTGCTGCCCAGTCGAAGCTGGGTGAGGGGTTGCGGTCGAAGACCGCGCGAGCCTGCGGCTCGCAGACCCCTCATCCAACTGCGCCTAGTCACTTCGTGACAAGGCTTCGTATCCTTCTCCCGCAAGGGGAGAAGGGATTCTCTCATAGCATTCCCAACTCAAGCCTCGCTTCGTCGCTCATATTCGCGGGCGACCAGGGTGGATCCCAGACCAGATTGACTTCGGCATCGCCGACCCCCGGCACCGCGCCGACGCGCAGTTCGACCTCGGCGGGCATCGATTCGGCGACGGGGCAATGCGGCGTCGTCAGCGTCATCGTGACCACCGCATGCCCCTCGTCGATCTCGACATTGTAGA
>JAHCKJ010000209.1 GCA_026125835.1 Sphingopyxis sp. | reverse complement strand
CGGGGGCGCCGACGGTGTCGACCAAATGGTCGACCGAGGAAGCGCGCGACCGTGTCAACGAAGCGGAAGATGTGATGAACTCCGCCGACGTCCGGCCGGGCATGACCGTCGCCGACATCGGGGCGGGTGACGGCTATTATACCGTCCGCCTCGCGCCCCGGGTCGGTGCGACCGGCCGGGTGCTGGCGCAGGACATCATGCCCGAAGTGATCGAGCGGCTGGCCGACCGGGTTGCGCGCGAGCGGCTCGACAATGTGTCGCTGAAACTCGGTGCGGTTGACGATCCGCGCCTGCCCGCCGCCAGCTTCGACCGCGTGTTCATGGTGCATATGTACCACGAGATTGGCGAGCCCTACGCCTTCCTGTGGCGCCTGCGCCCTGCGCTGCGCGAAGACGGGCAGGTGATCGTCGTCGACGGCGACCGCCCGATCGCCGACCATGGCACCCCGTTCCGCCTGCTCGTCTGCGAGTTTCAGGCGGTGGGGTTCAAGCTCTTGTCCTATGACGACAAACAGCATGCGGGGGGTTATCTCGCGCGCTTTGTGCCCAGCGGGAAACGGCCCGACCCCGGCGCGATCAAAGTCTGCGCCAATCCCTGAACAATCGTCGCCCCTGCCCTCGGGGGGCGACGCGCTTTCAATAAACCACCAGCCGATCCGCGTCGCCGATCTCGGCCAGAAAGCTCACCAGCCCACCGGTCCGCACCTGCGGCACCAACTCGCTCGCGATCATGCCGGTCAGCGCCATGCCCGACTGACACACGACCAGCCGCACGTCCATCGCCGTCGCCTCGGCGATCAGCGACACCAGATCGGGCTGCCCCGCCGCGCGGCGCGCCGCATCGCCGGCAAAGGCGACAGGGGTGCGCAGCAACGCCGCGGCTGGTCCTTGCAGGAAGATGCGCGCCGGTCGCCCCAGCGCTGCAGCAGCGGCAGCCGCCTCGAGCGCGGCATAGAAACGCTCGCCATTGGCCGATGCGACGATGACGTTCAGCCCCGGCATATCGGACACTCCGGATCCTGCGACACCGCAACCTCGCGCCAGCGGCGATCGAGCATGTCGACGATCGCCAGTCGCCCGGTCAAGGTCGATCCCCAGCCGGTCAGCGCGCGCACCGCCTCCAGCGCCGCCATCGTCCCGATCATGCCCGCCAGCGCGCCCATCACCCCGGTCTCGGCGCAGTTGATCCCGGGCCGGTCGGGATCGTCACCGACCAGGCAGGCATAGCACGGGCTGTCCGCGCGCCACCCTTCGTACAGCGCGACCTGTCCCTCGAACGCCCCGATCGCGGCGCTGAGCAGCGGTTTCTGCAAAGCCACCGCGGCGCGGTTGACCGCCAGGCGGGTCGCGAAATTGTCGCAGCCATCGAGGATCAGGTCGGCACCCGCCAGCACCGCTGCGGCATTTGCATCGTCGATCCGCCGCGCCGCCGCGACGGCCTCGACGTGCGGGTTGATCCGCCGCGCGACCGCCGTCGCCACCTCGGCCTTGCCCGCGCCGATGTCGGTATCGGTGAACAGTGGTTGCCTTTGCAGGTTCGACAGTTCGACGACATCATCGTCGATGATCGTCAGCCTGCCGACCCCCGCCGCCGCCAGATAGGTAATCGCCGGACAGCCGATGCCGCCAGCGCCGATCACCGCGACATGCGCCGCCTTCAGCTTCGCCTGCCCCGCGCCGCCGAACGCGGGCAGGATGATCTGGCGCGCATAGCGGTCGAGTTCGGCGTCGCTGAGCAATTAATCGGTCGATCGGCGGGTCTTGATCCCCGACAGCGAGGCCAGCCCTGCGGCATCGGCGGTTTCATCGACGGGCTCGCTTTCGACCCCGGTCGATCCGAACCCGCCCGCGCCGCGCGCCGTCTCGTCAAGCGTCGCCACTTCGGCGAAGTTCGCGCGCTGGACCGGCGCCGGGACCAGCTGCGCGATGCGGTCGCCGCGCTTAATCTCGAAATTATCCTCGCCCAGATTGGCGAGGATCACCTTCACCTCGCCGCGATAGTCGCTGTCAATCGTCCCCGGGGTGTTGAGACAGGTGATGCCATGCTTGAGCGCGAGGCCCGAGCGCGGGCGCACCTGCACTTCGTAGCCCGGCGGGATCGCCATTGCGAAGCCGGTCGCCACCGCATGGCGCGTACCGGGGCGGATCGTCAGCGACTCCGCCGCGACGACATCCATCCCCGCCGCGCCGTCGCTGGCATAGGCGGGCAAGGGCAGGCCGCCGCCATTGGGCAGCCGCTGGATGCGGATTTCAATCGGAGTGGCGGGGGCTACGCGCATCGAGCTCATCGGCGATCTTTTCCATCAATTTGCGGGCGACGGCGGCTTTCGGCAACCGGTCCCAGCTGTCTATCCCGTCTTTGCTAAGGATATGCACCCGGTTGCTCTCGCCGCCCATCGGGTCGGCGGCGACGTCGTTGGCGACGATCCAGTCGCAACCCTTCTTGGCCAGCTTCGCTTCGGCATGCGCGATGACGTCGTTGGTCTCGGCGGCAAAGCCGATCAGCAGCGGCGGGCGGTCGGCGCTCTTGGCAACGCCCGCAAGGATGTCGGGGTTCTCGGCCAGCGCAAGCGGCGGCACCGCGCCGCTGCCATCCTTCTTGATTTTCTGCGTGCGGGTGTCGGCCGCCCGCCAGTCGGCGACGGCGGCGACCATGATCGCGGCATCGACGGGCAGCCCCTGCCGCACTTCCTCGGCCATTTCGACCGCGGTCTCGACATCGACGCGGAGCACCCCCGGCGGGGTCGGCAGCTCGACAGGACCAGCGATCAGCAGCACCTCGGCCCCCGCTTCCGCGGCGGCGGCGGCGATCGCAAAACCCTGCTTCCCGCTCGACCGGTTGGCGATGTAGCGCACCGGATCGATCGGCTCGTGCGTCGGGCCTGCGGTAATCAGAATGCGGCGGCCGTGCAGCGGGCGGTGGTTGGCGGGAGCGAAGTCAGGCTGATGGTCCAAGTGTCCGTTCGTGTCGAGCGAAGTCGAGACACGGGAAGGCCGGAGCGGCGTCTCGACTGCGCTCGACGCGAACGGGTTGGAAAGGTGGCGCTCGATCGCATCGAAAATCGCCGCCGGTTCGGGCAGCCGCCCCGGCCCAAATTCGCCGCACGCCATCTCGCCCTCGTCCGGGTCCAGCACCGTCACCCCGTCGCCGCGCAAGGTGGCGACATTGCGCTGCGTGGCCGGATGCAGCCACATACGGACATTCATCGCGGGCGCGGCCAGCACCGGCTTGTCGGTGGCGAGCAACAGCGTGGTGGCAAGGTCATCGGCGATGCCCGCCGCCATCTTCGCCAGCAAATCGGCGGTCGCGGGCGCGACGACGACCAGATCGGCCTCACGGCTCAGCTGGATATGCCCCATCTCGACCTCGTCTTTCAGGTCGAACAAATTTGTGTAGACCTTGTTCTCGCTCAGCGCTGCCAGGGTCAGCGGCGTCACAAACTGCTCGCCCGCGCGGGTGAGGACGCAGCGCACCGTCATGCCCGCCTTGCGGAGCAGGCGAACAAGCTCGATCGATTTATACGCGGCGATGCCGCCGCCGATGATGAGCAGGGTGCGTTTAGCTGCCATCATCAAACCCCCGTGAGCAGCACATCGAGTGCATCGATGACAACAATGCTGTGATCGTCAAGATTCGTGACCACATCGTTCAATTGACGCGCGGGAACGGCGGCCGCGAACTGTGTGTACAGGACATACTCGACGTCCTCGATAACAAAGAGCGGGTTGAACCGCCGAGCCACTGCCTCGAATTCGCTGGCCGGTAGCAGCGGCACAACAAGGCGGGTGTCAAGGTGGCATAGTAGATCCGACTGGCAATCCACGACAAGGCCGCCGTCCAAGGTACGCCGCACATCAAATTGCGCCATCAGAACAGCCGGTATCTGGCAAGCGGCAACCCGTTTTTACGCACATATTCGTTCGACGCTTCGATCGCCGCGCGATTTTCTTCCTGCCATTTCGCCCATCGTGCATTTTTCACCTGGGCGGCGAGGCCGGTCTGGCAAGCTTCGCTGACGTTGATGCCCAGCGTACGCGCCTCCTCGACCAGTTCGGCGTTTAGAGACACATTTGTGGCCTTCTTCGGACCCTCGAATCGCGCCGGACGGTTCATCGCCATTCTCCTTGTGCATGGGATATGCGTATTCGGTGCGACGATCAATGCCCGACCATCCCGAGGC
>JAHCKJ010000208.1 GCA_026125835.1 Sphingopyxis sp. | reverse complement strand
CGTCGCGAAAGCCGTTGAGCGCCTTCTGGCGGGCGTTCTGCGACTTGTTGCCGTGGATCACCGCGGCGTTGAAGCCGTCGCGCTCGAGGTCGCGCACGACGCGGTCGGCACCATGCTTGGTCCGGGTGAAGATCAGCGCGCGGTCGATGTCCGACGTCTTGATGACGTGGTGAAGCAGCGCCTGTTTTTCCTTCTGCTCGACAAAAGTCGTGAACTGGCGGATCTTTTCGGCGGTCGTCGCCTGCGGCGCGACCGACACCGTCACCGGATCTTCCAGGAACTGTTCGGCGAGATGCGCGATTTCCTTCGGCATCGTCGCCGAGAAGAAGAGGTTCTGGCGGCGCGAGGGCAGCAGCTTGGCGATGCGGCGCAGCGAATGGATGAAGCCCATGTCCATCATCTGGTCGGCTTCGTCGAGGACGAAGATTTCGACGTCGTCGAGGCGCAGCGCGCGCTGGTCGATCAGGTCGAGCAGGCGGCCGGGGGTGGCGACGAGGATGTCGACGCCGCCCGACAGGTCGCGGATCTGCTTGTTGATCGGCACGCCGCCGAAAACGGTCGAGACGGTCAGCTTGGTGAAGCGGCCATAGTCGCGGCAGCTTTGCGCGATCTGCGCCGCGAGTTCGCGCGTCGGGGCAAGCACGAGCATCCGGCAGCCGCGCGGGGTCGGACGGTGGGGATAGGTCAGGAGGTGGTGGATCGAGGGCAGCGAGAAACCGGCGGTCTTGCCGGTGCCCGTCTGCGCGATACCGCACAGGTCGCGGCCCTTCATCAGCGGCGGGATCGCCTGCGTCTGGATCGGGGTCGGAACGGTATAATCCTTGGCGGCAAGCGCGCGATTGATGTCGGCGTGCAGGCCAAAGTCGTTAAAAGTCGTCATAAGATACTCACTATGGGCGACGCGCAGGCGCATCCGTTCGCATCGAACGGACGGCGCACGGGCCGCGGGTTCGAAACGACCCGCGTGAAAGGGTGCCTCTGGGGACAAAGCGCTGGTCCGGCTCGCCCGCGCCTGAAAATGGGCGGGAAATCACGCTGCCGGTGGTTGCGGCGGATGGGTCCGCCATGCTGCGCTGCACCGGCATATCGCACGGGTTGCGCGAAATTGCAAGATAATTGCGTGGGCTCAGCCCTAAACCCAAAACCCGTTCGCCCCGAGCTTGTCGAAGGGCCGTTCTTTCTTCATCACTGCGAGAGAGAAGAACGGTGCTTCGACAAGCTCAGCACGAACGGATGAGGGAGTAGCGTGTTGGCCGAAAAAATCATCGTAATCGACGAGGGGACGACCTCGACCCGGACGATGTTGTTCGCCGCCGACGGCACCCCGCTGGGCAGCGCGCAGCGCGAGTTTCAGCAGCATTATCCCGGCCCCGGGCTCGTCGAGCATGATGCGGCAGAAATCTGGGAAGCCACGCTCGCCTGTACCCGCGCGATGATCAAGAAGGCCGGGGGGGCCGACCGGATTGCCGCGATCGGCATCACCAACCAGCGCGAGACGATCGTGTTCTGGGACCGCACCACCGGCGTGCCGCTGGCGCCTGCGATCGTGTGGCAGGACCGCCGCACTGCCGCAGAATGCGCGGCGCTGAAGGAAGCGGGGCATGAGGCGGCGGTGCAGGCGGCGACCGGTTTGCTGCTCGACCCCTATTTTTCGGGGAGCAAGATCGGCTGGGCGCTGAAACACTGGCCGCAACTGCGCGAAGCGGGCGAGCGGCTGGCGGTCGGGACGATCGAATCCTATCTGGTCTACCGCCTGACCGGCGGGGTGCATGTGAGCGATGCGAGCAACGCGTCGCGCACCTTGCTCATGAACATCAATGGCGCGGGCGGTTGGGAAGCCGGGCTGTGCGATCTGCTTGGTGTCCCGATGTCGCTACTGCCCGAAATCACGGGCTGCACGACCAGCGTCGGCGCGACCGATCCCGAGCTGTTCGGCGGCGCGATCCCGATCTGCGGCATGGCGGGCGACCAGCAGGCGGCGACGATCGGGCAGGCATGCCTGTCGCCGGGGCAGACCAAGGCGACCTTCGGCACCGGCGCCTTCATCCTGTCGGCGAGCGGGACGACCCGCCCGCACTCCGCAAACCGCCTGCTCGCGACGGTGCTGGTGCAGGAGGGGGATGTCCGTTCCTATGCGCTGGAAGGATCGGTGTTTGTTGCGGGCAGCCTGATCAAATGGCTACGCGATGGACTCGGCCTGCTCGCCAATGCGGGCGAGAGTGAGGGGCTGGCGCGGTCGGTGTCCGACAATGGCGGGGTCTATCTGGTCCCTGCCCTCACCGGCCTTGGTGCGCCGCACTGGCGGCCCGATGCCCTCGCAGCGCTGTCGGGCCTCAGCTTTGCCAGCACCAAGGCGCATGTCGCGCGCGCCGCGCTGGAGGCGCAGGCGTATCAGGCGCATGACCTGAAATCGGCCTTTGCCGCCGACGGGGTCGATTGGGCCGACCTGCGTATCGACGGCGGCATGGCGGCAAATGACTGGATGGCGCAGGATCTGGCCGACATGCTCGACCTGACCGTCGAGCGGCCGGATTTTGTGGAAAGCACCGCGTTGGGTGCCGCAATGCTCGCCGCGACCGGCGCCGGTCTATACCCCGATTTGGCCGGTGCGGCCAAGGCGATGCGCGGCACGACGACGCGCTTCACGCCCGCGCTCAGCGCCGACCAACGCAAAACGCGCCTTGCCGGGTGGCAAAGCGCGCTTGCAAAGGTTTTGGGATAGTCGTCGCCCCCGCAAAGGCGGGGCAACCCCCAATCAGCGCTTGAGCGACAGGCCGCCGAAACGCTTGTTGAACTTCGCGACCTGGCCGCCCGCGTCGAGCAGACGTCCGGTGCCGCCGGTCCATGCCGGGTGCGCGGTGGGGTCGATTTCGAGCGTCATCACGTCGCCCTCTTTGCCCCAGGTCGAGCGCGTCTGATATTCGGTGCCATCGGTCATTTTGACCGTGATCATGTGATAGTCGGGGTGAACGTCTTTTTTCATCTCTTGGCTCCTGTGCCACTGGTTTCCGACCAGCGACTGAGTCGGTGCGTCCGGGGACGCGAAGCGGTGGCCCCTAACGGCGAACGAGGCAAAATGCAACACCGCAGACCGCATTCGTCATCCCCGCGAAAGCCGGGATGACGATAAAATAGGCGTTCGCTCAATCCGTTGGCGGGTCGGCGATCATCGCGGTGAACTGGCATTCGGTCGCGAGGTTGTCGCCCAGCATCGCCCTGCCTTCAAACTTGCAGATACTGCGTTTGGCCTGAAGGATGGTGACATGCAGGTCGAGCAGGCAGCCGGGTTCGACGGGCTTGCGGAACTTCACCCCGTCGATGCCCATGAAATAGACGAGCTTGCCCGAGCCACCAAGGCCCAGCGATTCGATCGCCAATATGCCGCCCGCCTGGGCCAGCGCCTCGACGATCAGCACGCCCGGCATGATCGGACGGCCGGGGAAATGCCCTTGGAAAAAGGGCTCGTTCATCGTCACCGCCTTGACCGCGTGGATCGAGGTGTCCTTCACCATCGATTCCACCCGGTCGACAAGCAGCATCGGATAACGATGCGGCAGCAGCGTCAGGATGCGTCGGATATCCACCGCGCCCGTCGCCCCGGCCGCCTGTTCCCCGTCCGCCATCGGTTTAGCGCGTCGTCGGCGGCGTACCGGCAGGCGCCGGAGCTGCGGGCGCCGCGCCCGGCTGCCCGGCACGGGCGGCGTCGATCAGCTGCTGGTTCCGCTGCTGGACCAGCTGGCCCGGCTGGTAACCGGCCGGCACCGCGATCGACACGTTGGGCAGGATACGGTTGAGTTCGGCGACCACCGCGTCGGTGATGTCGACATTGTTCTCGCGCGCCAGCACCGCGTCGGGATTGAGCAGCAGGTCGATCTTGCGCGCGGTCATCGCGCCACGGATCGCTTCGTTCATCCGGACGCTGATCTGGTCCTCGACATAGGCGATCGCGAGTTCGACCGGGGCGCCGATACGGCCCAGTTCGGCCTGCGCCGCCTGCTGCTTGTCCTGCACCGCTTTCGCGGCGGCCTGAACCGCGGCCTGGTTCTGCGGCGTCTTGCGCGCTTCCTCGTTATATTTGGCAATCAGCACGTTCATTTCGGCCTGCAGCGTCTGGCCGCGCGACTGTTGCTGGTCGATCTGCTGCTTGTAGGTCGTTTCGATCTGTTGCGATGCGACGGTGAACGCGT
>JAHCKJ010000207.1 GCA_026125835.1 Sphingopyxis sp. | reverse complement strand
GACGCAGAGTTATTGAGCCGTCGCGAGCGCTGGCGCTCCACGCACCACCCCTCATCCGACCGCGCTTGGCGCGGCCACCTTCGCCCACAACAAAGGGGGGCGGGAGAAGGGGGAGCCTGGCATCGGCCTCTCCGCCAATCGCCAGCGTTAAGGCTACCTCAGAGCTGTTCCAGCAGCTTCGCGGCGCCCGAGGTGACGGCCTGGCCGGGAGCGTCCTCGATGTTGAGCGCTTCGACCTTACCGTCGTTGACGATCATCGAGAAACGCTGGCCGCGCTTGCCCATGCCGAACGCCTTGCCGTCCATGGTCAGGCCGACGGCCTCGGCGAAATCGCCGTTGCCGTCGGACAGCATGGTGACCGCATCGCCGGCGCCGGCGCTCTTGCCCCAGGCGCCCATCACGAATGCGTCGTTGACCGCCGTGCAGACAATTTCGTCGACGCCCTTGGCCTTCAGCTCGTCGGCCTTGTCGACGAAGCCCGGCAGATGCTTGGCCGAACAGGTCGGCGTGAAGGCGCCGGGGACCGAGAACAGTGCGACCTTGCGGCCCTTGAAATAATCGGCGGTGCTGACCTGTTCGGGGCCGTTTTCGGTGACCTTTACAAAGGTGGCGTCGGGCAGCTTGTCGCCGGGCTGGATCGTCATGGTCGGCATCCTTTTTGTTGAGGGGATTGATAGCGGGCGAGACATTGGGGCGCACCTGCTTCGAGTCAAGCCGTCTGCAGCAAAAGCCGACAAGGCGCTGGACCGTTCGCACGGGGCGCGGCATGGTGATCCCATGGACACGGCCCCCAAATGGTTCACCGGCCAGCTGCTGCTCGCGCTACCGGGTATCGGTGATCCGCGGTTCGAACATTCGGTGATCGCGATGGTCAGCCATGACGAGGAGGGCGCGATGGGGATCGGCATCGCCGACCCGATCGGCGGGATGACGGTCGGCGCGGTGCTCGATCAGCTTGAAATCGCACATGACGACCCGCTGGAACAGCCGGTGTTTCTGGGCGGTCCGGTCGAACCGTCGCGCGGGTTCGTGCTGCACAGCCTGGATTGGGGCGGGCAGGAGGCGGTGCAGGTCGGCGATCGCTGGATGGTGTCGAGCTCGCACGACATCTTGCGCGCCATCGGCGAAGGCCGCGGTCCCTCGCGCTGGCTGGTGGCGCTGGGCTATGCCGGATGGTCGGCGGGGCAGCTGGAGGGCGAGATGGTGCGCCACGGCTGGCACGTCACCCCGGGCAGCGATGCGTTGTTGTTCGACACGCCGCCCGCCGAACGATGGCAGGCGGCGTTTGCCGAAGCGGGAGTGGACGCCCGCTTGCTGACAACCGAAGGCGGCGAGGCCTAGCGCGCGAGCGCGAGCAGCGGGCGGCCCTGTTCCAGATTGGCGCGCGCCGTCCGCGCTGCCCAGCGCGAATCGACATAGCGGCCGCTCGCCAATTCGACGTCGTAACGGATCGGGCTGGCGATCGCCGCGTCATAAGCGGCGGCGGCTTCGCTGGTGCGACCCAGGCGGGCGTAGGCGGTGCCGAGATTGATCAGCCGCGACGGATCGCGGGCATCGAGGGTGGTTTCGCCGGTCAGTATCGCGACGGCTGCATGGTTTTCACCAGCGCGCAGCTCGGAATAAGCGACCGGCAGCGTGGTCGAATCGGCCTGCGGACCCGTCACGACGATGATCGATTGCGCCGCGGCAGGGCTGGCGAAGGCCAATGCAACGAGCGGCAGCAGAATTTTTTTCATTCTTCTATCTCCCCGAAAACTTGGGGTGATTTTCTCGCGCATTGCAAAAATTGTCAATGTTTCGCGGCACTTGTAACACTCGTGTCATAAAAGCAAATTAAGCTAATCGCTAGGCGCATTATAAGTCAGATTTTTCATGGTCTTGGCTTTTGCGACTCGCTGTCACAATCGGCGCGCTGCGACTGTCACAATCGCGCGGTGCAAAATTTATTTTCGCCTCCGGTGCATTTGTGCGCCATCGATTCGGCTGGCCGACGGTCCGGCGGACGGTTCTGCACATGCGATATAAAGAAAAGTTTATATTTGATCGGCAGCGGCGTTTCGGCTAGGGCGCGCACGATAATTTCGTGGCCGCTCGCCTGCGGTCGTATTTGCCGATATGGAGAATCCCCTTGGCCACTCTCGCCGCCGACACCCGCGATTATGTCGTTGCCGACATCGGCCTCGCCGATTTCGGGCGCAAGGAAATCAACATCGCAGAAACCGAAATGCCGGGCCTGATGGCGCTGCGCGCCGAATATGGCGCGGCGCAGCCGTTGAAGGGCGCGCGAATCACCGGCTCGCTGCACATGACGATCCAGACCGCGGTGCTGATCGAGACGCTGACCGCGCTCGGCGCCGAAGTGCGCTGGGCGACGTGCAACATCTTCTCGACGCAGGACCATGCCGCCGCCGCGATCGCCGCCACGGGCGTGCCGGTGTTTGCCGTGAAGGGCGAAAGCCTCGCCGATTATTGGGACTATGTCGGCCGCATCTTCGACTGGGGCGTCGAGGACGGCACCACCTGCAACCTGATCCTCGACGACGGCGGCGACGCCACGATGTTCGCGCTGTGGGGCGCGAAGCTCGAGGCCGGCGAAACGATGCCCGTGCCCGAGAATGAGGAAGAGATTGAAATGCAGCGCGCGCTGAAGGCGTTTGTCGCCGCAAACCCCGGCTACCTGACCAAGACGGTCAAGGCGATCAAGGGCGTGTCGGAAGAAACGACGACCGGCGTCCACCGCTTGTACCACATCGCCAAGAAGGGCGAGCTGCCCTTCCCCGCGATCAACGTCAACGACAGCGTCACCAAGTCGAAGTTCGACAACCTCTATGGCTGCAAGGAGTCGCTCGTCGACGCGATCCGCCGCGGCACCGACGTGATGATCGCCGGCAAGGTCGCCACGGTTGCCGGTTTCGGCGACGTCGGCAAGGGCTCGGCGCAGTCGCTCCGCAACGGCGGCGCGCGCGTGCTCGTTACCGAAATCGACACGATCTGCGCGCTACAGGCGGCGATGGAAGGCTTCGAGGTCGTGACGATGGACGAAGCCGTCAAGCGTTCGGACATCTTCGTCACCGCGACCGGCAACGCCGACGTCATCACCGCCGAACATATGGCGGCGATGAAGAACATGGCGATCGTCTGCAACATCGGCCACTTCGACAGCGAGATCCAGATCGCGGCGCTGGCGAACTACAAGTGGACCGAAGTGAAGCCGCAGGTCGACCTGGTCGAATTCCCCGACGGCAAGCAGATCATCATCCTGTCGAAGGGCCGCCTCGTGAACCTGGGCAATGCGACGGGCCACCCGTCGTTCGTGATGTCGGCGAGCTTCACCAACCAGACGCTGGCACAGATCGAGCTGTGGACGCGCAGCGAGCAGTACAAGAACGACGTTTACGTCCTGCCCAAGCATCTCGACGAAAAGGTCGCGGCGCTGCACCTCGAAAAGCTGGGCGTGAAGCTGAGCCAGCTCACCCAGAAGCAGGCCGATTATATCGGTGTGCCGGTCGAAGGCCCGTTCAAGCCCGACCATTATCGTTACTGATTAAGTTCCACCAACGTGGATCAGAGCGGCCCGCTCCCTTTGCCGGGGGCGGGCCGCTTTGCGTTCAGCGTGCGAGCGGTCCCAGCGTGTCGCGCAGCGGCCCCAGCCATTCGGCATAGGGCTTCCACACGTCCATCCCGTCGCGGTTGAGCGGGCGGCGCACCTGTTCGCTCGACGGGGTGCGGACGACGCGGTCAAGCTTGTGGAACTCGAGCAGCGCCGGATCCCAGTCGAGCCCGAGATAGGCGAGCGCCGGGCGCAGCTGGGTTTCGGGATCGGCGACCATTGCGTCATAGTCGATATGATGAACCAGCGTCGGCGCGACGCGATCCAGATGCGCCATCATCCGCACATAATCGACATAGCATTGGCCGATGTCGGTCAGCCGGAACGACGAGGCGTGGGCGCGCGAAAAGCTCTGCGAGAAGTTCGAGAAGCAGCAGTCCATCGCGTCGCGGCGGATATCGAGGAATTTCGCCTGCGGCAGGATGCGGCGGATGAAGAGGATGTTGCTCCAATTATGCGGCAGCTTGTCGATGAAATAGCCGCGGTCGGTCTTGCGGTGCAGCGCGGCGCGGCGCAGATAATCCTGCCCCATCGCCGCGGCGGCCGCGTCGGGGATTTGCGCGATCAACTGCGGCACCGTCACCTTGCCGCGCC
>JAHCKJ010000206.1 GCA_026125835.1 Sphingopyxis sp. | reverse complement strand
AGCGCCGCCTCCAGCCCGGTCAGCGGATAATCGTCGCGCGCGAGCTCGCCCAGCGGCACGCCCGCCGCAACCGCCGATTGCGCCGCCGTCACGATCGTCCGTATTTCGGTTTCGCCGAGCATATAGAGCCACTGCCCGGGCCGGTCCTGCAAAGCCTCGCCGCGCCAGGGTGCAGGGATTTGGATTGTCGACGGCATCGGGCGGTCCTTTACTCCAGAGAAACAGCGCGCCTTTGCAGCCGGAGCCGAACCAGACCCGCATCATATGATTCGATATTAGTCGAAATATCGAATCATATGATGCGGTCAAGATATTTCGATAATTATGGAAACGATGTCGTCCCACTTTCCCTCTGGCCTCGTCGGGCAAGGCTGCTAGATCTTCGCGCGCATGACCCCCTTCCACCGTCTCCTTGCCAACAATCTGGTCGCCAACATCACCAATTTCACGGTGTGGTTTGCGCTGACCTTCTGGACTTTCCTTGAAACCCGGTCGGTGTTCGCGACCGGGATGATCGCGGGCATCTACCTCGTGCTCACCGCGATGCTCGGCATCTGGTTCGGCAGCCTTGTCGATCATCATGGCAAGCGAAGGATGATGCTCGTCTCCAGCGTCGCTTCGCTCGCGCTCTACGCGGTCGTTCTCGGCGGCTATGCGTTCGATCCGGATATTCGCGCCGCAAACATCGCGAGCATCTCCTTCTGGCTTTTCATCCTGCTGACCATGCTCGGGGTGATCGTCGGCAATATCCGGATGATCGCGCTGCCAACGCTGGTGACGCTGCTGGTGCCTGCGGACCGGCGCGACAAGGCGAACGGGCTTGTCGGCATGGTCAGCGGTATCGGGTTCCTTACCACATCGGCGATCAGCGGTTTTCTGGTCGCATGGGGCGGAATGGTCGCGACGCTGGCGGCGGCGATCCTGTTGTCGCTCGCCGCGGCCATCGACCTGCTGCTGATCCGCGTCGACGAGCCGCGCGAGCCCGAAACGCATGACGCACCACGGCAGATCGACCTGGCCGGAACCTTGCGCGTCGTTCTCGCCATTCCCGGGCTGTTCGCGCTGATCCTGTTCTCCTCGTTCAACAATCTGCTCGGCGGCGTGTTCATGGCGTTGATGGACGCCTACGGCCTGTCGTTGATGAAGGTTCAGGAATGGGGGCTGCTCTGGGCGGCGATATCCTGCGCCTTCATTCTCAGCGGCATGGTCATCGCGCGGACGGGGCTGGGCGCCAATCCGGTGCGCACCTTGCTCGCGGTGAATCTGGTTGCCTGGACGGTGGCGGTGTTTTTCACCATCCAGTCGTCGATCCTGCTTCTTGCGGTCGGCTGTTTCATCTGGATGTTCCTTGGCCCCTACGCCGAAGCCGCCGAACAGACGACGCTGCAAAAGGTCGTGCCGTTCGAACGGCAGGGGCGCGTGTTCGGTTTTGCCCAGTCGGTCGAGCAGGCTGCCTCGCCGCTCACCGCCTTCCTGATCGCACCGATCACGCAGTTCGTCTTTGTGCCGCTGATGACCGACGGTGCCGGCGCGGCGGCGATCGGCGACTGGTACGGGCGCGGACCCGATCGCGGCATCGCGATCGTCTTTTCGATCGCCGGTCTGCTCGGCGTGATCGCCACGCTCGCAGCGTTCCGGTCACAATCCTATCGCCGCATTTCGGCGGCCTATGCCGGCGGCGTCGAGAGCGGGCCAGCAGCACCCGCGGCGATCTGAACCCCGGCGACAAAAGCCTCTTCCGTTTCAGTTTGCAATGCGTCTATCGTTCGTGGCGACGAAAGGAGGGCGCCATGTCCATGCTGTCCGGCATCCGCATCATCGACCTGACGACGGTGATCTTCGGTCCCTATGCGACGCAAATGCTCGCCGACCTCGGCGCGGAGGTCATCAAGGTCGAAACGCCGGGCATGGGCGACGTTTCGCGCTATCTGGGCAGCGGGGTTCCCGATCCGACGATGGGGTCGATCCACCTGACGGTGAATCGCGGCAAGCGCTCGATCGCACTCGACCTCAAAAAACCCGAGGATGCCGCGGTGCTCCGCGAGCTGGTCGCCACCGCCGACGTCTTTTTCCACAATGTCCGCGGCAAGGCGATCGCCAAGCTGGGGTTCGACTATGCGGCCTGCAAGGCAATCAGGGACGATATCATTTATGTCCATGGCACCGGTTTCGGGCAGGACGGTCCCTATGCCGATTTGCAAGCCTATGACGATGTCATCCAGGCCGCGACCGGCACCACCAGCCTGCTCCCGCGCGTCGACGGCGACCCGCGCCCGCGCTATTTCCCGTCGCTGATCGCCGACAAGATCGCAGGGCAGTTCGGCGCGCAGGCAATCCTCGCGGCGCTGATCCACAAGCTGCGAACCGGCGAGGGCCAAGCGGTCGAGGTGCCGATGTTCGAATGTTTTGCGTCCTTCATGCTCACCGAGCATCTGCGCGATGCCTCGCTCGACCCGCCGCTCGGCCCCGCGGGCTATCCGCGCCAGCTCGACCCGACGCGCCAGCCCTTTCCGACGAGCGACGGTTATCTCGCGATCGTCCCCTACACCCCCGAATCGACCGCGCGACTGATGGCGCTCCTCGGCAGCGAAGGGCTGACCCAAACGCCCGAGTTCGAGGCGGCCAAGGCGAAGGGCCAGCATATGCCCATCGTTTACCGCGAGATCGCGCGCAAGACGCCGGCGAAGACCACTGCCGAATGGCTGGCGCTGTTCGCGGCGAACGACATCCCCGCAATGGCGGCGCGCGACCTGCAGGACATCAAGGACGACCCGCATTTCGTCGCCACCGGCTTCTTCCGGCGCCGGACCCACCCCGACGTCGGCACCTTCCACGAAACGCAGCCGCCGGTGAAATATGGCGCCGCCCCCGCCCGCGATCTGGGCTTTGCGCCACAGGTCGATGGCGACGGCGCCGCGATCCGCGCCGAACTGGCGGCACGGCAGGGTTGAATTTCCGCGATTGCATTGCGGCACGCGCGCCCTAGCATCGCGCCTATTCTGGGAGGGGACACGAAATGCCTGAAAATCTGCTTGCACCGGGTGCCGTGCTGGCACTGTGGACACTCATCATGCTGGGCTGGGTCGCGGTCACCCGTTTTTCGGCGATGTCGAAAGCGGGCGTCGACCTCAGCGCGGCGCGGCCCGGCGGGCGCGGGGTCGATCTGGAAAATGTGCTGCCGCCGACGATCAATTGGAAATCGCACAATTATACGCATCTGCTCGAGCAGCCGACGCTGTTCTACGCCCTGATTATCTTTCTGCACCTGTCGGGGGGCAGCACCGATCTGACGCGCGGGCTGGCATGGGCCTATGTCGTGCTGCGTATCGTCCACAGCGTCTGGCAGGCAACGGTCAACCGGATCCCGGTGCGCTTCGCCATTTTTGCGCTCGCGACTTTCTGCCTGATGGCGCTGGCCTTGCTGGCGGTGATCGCCACCTTGGGTTGAGGGGAAAAGATTTATGGATACCAACGATATTCTCGCGCCGGTCGCGACGCTCGCGCTGTGGTCGATGGTCATGTGGGTGTGGATGTACGCAACGCGTATTCCTGCGATGCAACGCGCCAAGATCGACGCTGCCAACATGGTCGGCGGTACCGGCAAGGGGCTCGACGATGTCCTGCCCGCCGAAGTGCAGTGGAAGGCGCATAATTATAACCATCTGATGGAACAGCCGACCGTCTTCTACGCGGTTGCGATCGCGCTGGCGGTCGGCGGCATGGGCGGCGGGCTGAATACCCAGCTTGCCTGGGCCTATGTCGGCCTGCGGATCGTCCACAGCCTGATCCAGGTGACGGTCAACCGCGTGATGTGGCGGTTCCTGGTGTTCGCACTCGCCAGCCTCGCGCTGCTCGCGCTGTGCGTCCATGCGTTCATGGGGTTTGTGCTGAATTGAGTCGATATCGTCGCCCCCGCGAAGGCGGGGGCGACGGCTTATTTCGAGAATCTGGCGGCCAACTCGACATGTGTCGACCAGCGGAACTGCCCGACCGGCTGCACCCAATCGAGCGAATATCCACCCGCGACCAGGAGCCTCGCGTCGCGGGCAAAGCTCGCGGGGTTGCAGCTGACATAAGCGATCACCGGCGTGTCCGATGCCGCCAATTGCATCACCTGCTCCTCCGCCCCCGCGCGCGGCGGATCGAGGATCACCGCGCCAAAGCGGTTCAGTTCCGCCGGGACCAGCGGCCGCCGGAACAGGTCGC
>JAHCKJ010000205.1 GCA_026125835.1 Sphingopyxis sp. | reverse complement strand
TGCGCTGGTCGTCAAGAAAACAGCCGAGCAGGCGGCTCGTCACCATGCCGACGCCGGGGGTGCGGACGCCGCGCCCGGTCATGCACCCGTGCTGCGCGTCGATCACCACCGCAACGCCATGCGGATGCAAATTGTCCCAGATGCAGCGCGCGACCTCGGCGGTCAGCCGTTCCTGCACCTGCAACCGCCGCGCATAGCCGTTCAGCACACGCGCCAGTTTCGAAATGCCGACAACCCGGTTGCGCGGCATATAGGCAATCGACGCCTTGCCCGTGATCGGCGCCATATGATGTTCGCAATGCGACTGGAACGGAATATCCTTCAGCAGCACCAGCTCGTCATAGCCGCCAACCTCCTCGAAGGTGCGCGACAGATGCAGGGCGGGATCCTCGCCATAGCCGCTGCAATACTCCTTCCACGCGCGCGCGACGCGTTTCGGGGTATCGAGCAGCCCTTCGCGTGCCGGATCGTCGCCGGCCCATTCGATCAGCGTGCGAACGGCGTCCGCCACATGGTCGGGGACGGCGACCTTGCCGTCGGCACCCAGTTCGTCACTGCAATCGCTCATCGCCCCGCTTTCACTGTTGCATTCTTGCCGCACATTTTGGTGCGCCTGCGTCTTTAAACAAGCGGCGCGTAAAAACAAATTTGCAATGCGCGCAAGTTTACGTTGCGGAAACTTGGCTTTTTGCACTTTTCCGGTTGCGCCCAATTCCTTTGCTTTCCGGAACGAACAAGTGGCTTGACGCTCGCGTCAACTAAGCGCACCTTTGGGTTGCATTACAGAACCCGCCGAAGCGGGTCGTGATCCGGAGAGGCCGGCGTTTTTCCCCGACGCCGGTGGGAGAGGACGATGACCAGCACAGCTGGCAAGTGGGATACACACGGGCGTCGGGCCGTTTCAGCCGGGCACCCATTGCCATGTCTGGTCCTATCCCCTCCCCTTACCACAAATTGAGTTTGGGCGGCCCCGCATCCGCGGGATCGAAAAAGGGAGGTTGTACATGAAGTTCAAGGCACTGGTCGGAACGTCGATCCTTGCGATGGCGGTGGCGACGCCGGCGGCGGCACAGGGAACGGCGGCGGAAACGGAACGCGATGCCTTTGGCGGCGAAATCGTCGTCACGGCGCAGCGCCAGTCGGAACGTCTGCAAGACGTGCCGATTGCGGTCAGCGCCTTTTCCTCCGAAGCGCTGGAGGCACAGCAGATCAAGACCCCGTCGGATCTTCAGCTGACCCTGCCCAACGTCACCTTTACCAAGACGAACTTCACCGGTGCCAGCTTCACGATCCGCGGCATCGGCGACCTTTGCGTCGGCACGACCTGCGACAGCGCGACCGCGATTCACCTGAACGGCGATCCGCTGTTTTCGACCCGCCTGTTCGAAACCGAATTTTACGACCTGGAACGCGTCGAAGTTCTGCGCGGCCCGCAGGGAACGCTGTTCGGCCGCAATGCGACCTCGGGCGTGGTCAACGTGATTACCGCCAAACCGCGCCTCGGCACCTTCCAGGCCGCTGCGGAAGGCGAATATGGCAATTATAATTCGATCAAGGGCAAGGGGATGGTCAATATCCCCATCGGCGACACCATGGCCTTTCGCGTCGCGGGCATCTATCTCAACCGCGACGGCTATACGCGCAACGCCTTCCTCAATACGCGGATCGACGATCGCGACCTTTATTCGGTGCGCGGTTCGCTGCGCTGGGAGCCGAGCGACGACACCACCATCGACCTGATGGCGTCCTATTTCCGTGAAAAGGACCAGCGCACCCGTATCCAGAAACAGCTGTGCCAACGCGATCCGACCGGCATCCTGGGCTGTCTGAACACGCGGCGCGACAACGCCCCGTTCAACGGCAATGCGACCTTCACCGCCGCGCTGACCTCGCGCGAGTTCCTGGCTATCCGGGGCATACCCACCGCCTTTGCGCTGGGCAGCCTTTACGGCCCCGATGTCTATGCCAACACGACGATCCCGTCCGACCCGCGGGTGGTGAATACCGCCTATACGCCCAGCTATTTCACCAGCGAACTGACGCTGCAAGGCCAGATCGACCATAATTTCGGGCCGGTGTCATTGCAGGTGTCGGGCCAGTATCAGAAGGTGAAGCTTGACGCGTCGCAGGATTACAACAGCAACGTCGGCAACCGCGGGCTGTATGCCGGCGGCCTTGCAACCTTGCAGGCGGCGGCCGGCGGCGCGCTCGGTGCGGCGCTTATTCCTTATTTCGCCCCCGTTGCGGCGGCGCTTATTCCGAACGGCCCGACCGGCCAGCTCTGCACCTCTCTCGCCGAGGAAAGCGGGTTCGGCGTCTATGGCGGCAAAAAGATATGCAGCAACCAGTCGCTGCAATTCGACCGGTCAAACCAGTATAACAGCAGCTGGTCGACCGAAGCGATCCTGTCGAGCGATCTCGACGGACCGTTCAACTTCCTCGTCGGCGGCATCTATGCCAATTACCATCTGACCGAGAACAGCTATTATGTGAACGCGTTCCCGATCGATTATCTGACCGGGGTGCTGGGCGCCTTTACGGCCTTAGGCGGTGGGCTACCCCCGTCGTTTCTGGCGACGCCGTTTTTCCGCAACAATACCGACGACCTCAGGGTCAAATCCTATGGCCTGTTCGGCGAAGCCTATGTCGAGTTCAACGACCGTCTGAAACTGACCGCCGGTTTGCGCTACAACAACGACAAAAAGGCCGTCCGCGCACGCTCGACGCTCGCGAGTTTCCTTGCCCCGCATGGCGGCACCGGCAGCGTCTTCGACTCGCCGTTCGTCGGTTCATTCGACGCCGACCCCGGAACGCCCGGCAACCAGATCTTCCAGTCGCGGCAGGTCAAGTTCAACAAGCTGACCGGTCGCGTCGTGCTCGACTTCAAGGTGACCGACGACAATCTGCTCTATGCCTCCTATTCGCGCGGATATAAATCGGGCGGCATCAACCCGCCGCTGCAACCGATTTTCGCAGTGCCCGAATCGTTCCGGCCCGAGCAGGTCGACGCGTTCGAAATCGGATCGAAGAACACGTTCGGCGGCGGCGCGCTGCAGCTGAACCTGACGGCCTTTTATTATAAATATAAGGATCTTCAGCTCAGCAAGATCGTCGCGCGCACCGCGGTCAACGACAATGTCAGCGCCAATATCTATGGCTTTGAAGCCGAAGCCTTGGTCCGCCCCGACCCGGCCGTCGTCATCAACCTGGGCTTCAGCTACCTGCACAGCAAGGTGTCGGAGGACAAGTTCACCAGCAATCCGCGCGACTTCGGCGGCGGGCGCGCCGATGCGGTGATCATCAAGGACATCACCAACGCGGCGAACTGCGCGGTGGCGTCGCGCACCGGCAGCGCGGCGGCGGTCAACGCCTATGTCAATCAGGTCCAGTCGCTGATCAATGCCGGGCTGATCCCGGGCGTTGCCGCCGGTGCAAATCTGCAGCCCACCACGCCCTTCCCCTCGGACGGCGGCATCGCGTCGACCGGCGCGTTCAGCATCTGTTCGGTGATGGAGGCGACCGCCAGCACAGTCGGCGCGGCCTTTGGCGGGATCGATTATTTCTCCGCCGGTGTCCCGGTGAATATCAAGGGCAACCAGTTGCCGCAGGCGCCGAATTACAAGTTCAGCGCGGGCGTCCAATATACCGCTCCGCTGGGCGGCGGGGGCATGTCGCTCGTTCCCCGGCTCGACCTCGCCTATACGGGTGAAAGCTATGGCAGCATCTTCAACGGCAATGTGAACCGGATCAAGGGCTATGCCCAGGTCAATGCCCAGATGCAGCTGAACGGTCCCGACGAAAAATGGTATGTCAAAGGATATATCCAGAACATCTTCAACTCGGCGAGCGTGACCGGCTTGTACATTACCGACCAGTCGTCGGGCAATTACACCAACATCTTCACCCTCGAACCGCGCCGCTACGGCATCGCGGCGGGCGTGAAATTCTGACCGACCGGCGGTGACGCCGACAAAAAAAGCCCCGGCCTCTCCATCGAGAGGCCGGGGTTTCTTTTGTCCGCTGATCAGGCGGGCGAGGCGTTTGACCGCCCCGCCCCTCACCCGATCAGAATTTGAAGCGAACGGTGCCGCCATAGGTGCGCGGCTGGCTGGGATAGCCCGACACGCTGCCCGCCTGCGCCACCGCCGGGAAGATCGTCGTCAGATATTGCGCGTTGGTCAGGTTGCGGCCCCACACGCCGACGTCGAGCCCGTTGGTCAGGCGGATCGTGAACGACGCGTTGAGCGAGTTCACCTCGCGCTGCAATCCTTCCGC
>JAHCKJ010000204.1 GCA_026125835.1 Sphingopyxis sp. | reverse complement strand
GTAAACCGCTCTGGATTGCTTCGCTGCGCTCGCAATGACGAATGAAATTTAGGCTTCGTCGCCCGAATCATTGGCCGCGTCACCCTCGCCGGCGGCCGCCACATCCTCAAACCACGCTTCGACCTCGCCCGACAGCTTGATCGTCATCGGCTGGCCGAACCGGTCCTTCGACTTGCCCGCCGCGACGCGGATCCAGCCTTCGGATATCGAATATTCCTCGACGTCGGTGCGTTCCTTGCCCTTGAAGCGGATACCGATGCCGCGCTGCAGCACCTCCATGTCGAAATGGGGCGAGCGCGGGTTGGTCGACATGCGGTCGGGCGGCGTATCGGTCATGGTTGCAACTTCCAGAAAAAATGATGGCGCGGCCCTAGCGGGACCGCGCCACCATCGTCAACGGAAAGCAGACCGGGCGAAAGAGTGTTAGAACCCGGCCTTGAGCGTCACGAAAAACTGCTGCGGCGCCCCGGCCAGCAGCGTCTGCCTGTCACCGCGGTTGGCAAAGCCGTTGGTGCCGATGGTCGACACATAGGCCTTGTCAAACAGGTTTGTCGCATTGACCTGTACCGAAATACGTTCGTTCAGCCGGTATCCGACGCTGGCATCGACAATTACGAACCCGTCGACGGAGACATCATTTTCAAACGAATAATAGCGTTTCGACGTATAATTGGCACCGATGCGGGCAAAGAGGTTGCCATTATCCCACGTGACCTCGCCTTTCGCCAGGTGACGCGGCGAATTGACCACCGTCTTGCCCGCGGTCGCCGCGACAACCGCCCCGACCGCGTTGACGACATTGTCGCGATATTCCGAATTATTATAGGCGTATGAGGCGAACAGCGACAGTTCGGGGGTAGCGCGCAGCGTCCCTGCCGCCTCGACGCCCCACGAGCGCACATCACCGACATTCTGCAGGATCGCGGGATTGCCCTGGATTCCCGAGCCGTTGGCAAAGGCGATGATGCGGTCCTTGAAGTCGACATAATAGCCCGCAATCACCCCCTGGAAGCGCGGCGACTTGGTGCGGAAACCGAGTTCGTAGGTGGTCGAGGTCTCGGGTTTCAGTTTGAGCGCGTCGAACCCCGCCTGGGTCGTCGCGAACGGCCCGCCGGTCGCCGATGATTCGAACGCCCGCATATTCTCGGTATAGCTTGCGAACAGTTCGTTATCGCTGTCCAGTCGGAACAACAGACCGGCCTGCGGCAGGAACCAGTCTTTCGCCTGGGTCCGCCCAGCCGCCAGACCGCCGCGAATGATCGGCGTTGCAAGATTGGTGACGCGCAGCCCCTTCCACCCCGCGTTGATCTGGATCTGCCCCAGATCGAGCGTATCCTGCACATGATATTGCAGCGTCTGGGTGTTAAAATCGAACTCCCACTGCGTGCGGAGCGGATTGGCCGGGAATTTCAGGATGCTGCGATCGGGCGCTCCGACGGTGTTGCCCAGGCCATAGAAACGGCGCGCCTGATTGAAGTCGTTATCCTCGTACCACATGCCGAGTTCGATCCGGTTGTCGCCCAGCGTGAACAGGCTGCTGGCGACAATGCCGTACCGCTCGATTTCATATTCGGTGGTACGCAGCGCCAGCGGCGCGCCGCCGGGGGTTGCGACATAGGGGGTGAACCACATGCCGCGACCTTTGTTGCCGTGGTAATAGCCCATTGCGTTCAGCGTCCAATGGTCGTTCAGTGGCGCTTCGACCCCGAACCCCGCCAGCCAGTCCTTACGCAAGCCTGCCGCGTCGTAATAGGCGTCGTCGACGGTCTGGACCGGTGCCGGATAGACGGTCCCCGCCGCCGGATTGGTCGGGGCGACGCCGGTGTCACCGCGATTGTGCGCGATATGCGCGACGCGCACCGCCAGATCCCAGTTCTTGGCGAAATTGTCCCATTTGTAGCCGAGACGAGCGATCATCGCGGCGCTCAGATCCTGATAGTCGTTCTCGCGCCGGTCGGAATAGTTGACGAAACCAAAGAATTGGCCGTCGCCGACCGGCTGGACGATCCGCGCATTGACCTGATGCTGGCGCTGGACCCCGTCGCCCTTCCACTTGTCGGCATCCTGCCAGGCATAGCTCAGCGACAGGCGCGGGCCGTTCGCGCCGATCGCACCGCTGTCGATCCGCACAAACGCGCGTTTGGTGTCTTCGCTGCCATAGGTGCCCGACGCGTCGATCCCGAACGTCTCGGCGGGTTCGCGCGAGGAAAATTCGATCGTCCCGCCCAGATTGCTCGTCGATGCCGCCGACAGCGAGCCCGCCCCCTGCGCGACCTCGACCCGTCCGACATTTTCACTGATGATCGCGCGGCTGATGTGCAGACCGTTGTGATTGCCGTAACTCATGTCGCCGAGCGGCACGCCGTCGAGGGTAAAGCCAAGCTGCTGCTGCGAAAAACCGCGGATCGAAATGCGCGACGACCATTCATAGGTACCGAACGGATCGGCCGACTGGAAATTGACCCCCGGCAGCTTGTCGATGGCCTTCAGCGGGCTGATCCCCGCCACTTCGAGTGCGATGTCGGCGGCGCCCAGTTCCTGCACCTGCCGCGCCTGCCCTTGCCCCAGCACCACGATTTCCGCCACGTCCGCGCCGTCCGTCGCCGCATCAACGGCGGTTTCGGCGGCGAATCCCGGCGTCGCAGCAAACGCCACCATCACAGCAGCCCCGGCGCGCAGCCGGTTCCTGAACTTGCTCGTCATCGTTTATCCCCCTTGTCCCGCCGCCGGAATGGC
The DNA here is from genome assembly GCA_026125835.1 of Sphingopyxis sp. Lineage (GTDB taxonomy): Bacteria > Pseudomonadota > Alphaproteobacteria > Sphingomonadales > Sphingomonadaceae > Sphingopyxis. The sequence continues at coordinate 1,545 of JAHCKJ010000204.1, read as the reverse complement.
GCGGTGGTCGCGGGGGCTTTAGGGAGGCGATATTGCTGCGCCGCGGCGAATACATGACGCAGCGATGACGTAATGAAGAAGCTTCGGCGTCATACCGGCTTGTCACCCCGCGTCCCAAGCGGATCGCCACACCAGTCGACCGAAGACATGCCCACAAACGTCCGTCCCAGGTTGAAACAACCCGGCCCGCTCGCCGATGTCCCGGCGCAAAGGAGGCTACGAAACATGGTTACCCCGCGATTTTTTTCTGCGCGGGCACGGCCGGAATTCGTCCGGTTCGATGGTTACCGGGCGCCGTAAATCATAATTAACCAATTGATTTTCTGGAACTTTATTTAAGTATCTCAATTATGAAGCCAGGGACCAGTCTCAGTCGAAGGAGAAGCGTGTGTCATTCTCTCGTCTTGAATTTCGCCCTGCCCACCTCATCCTCCTCCCGGCCTGCATTGCGCTGGCCGCCTGCGAATCGTCGGGCAGCACGCGCATCGGCAGCGTCGGCCCGGCTGGCCCTGCCGGCGCTACCGGACCGGCAGGTCCGGTCGGCGCAACCGGCCCGGCTGGCCCCGCCGGTAGCGGCCTTGGCCTTGGCAACGCCGGGGCGCTCGCCGTCGGCGGCCTCGTCGGGCCGGGCGGGATCGCCGGCACCGGGTTGCTGGCCAACACCGGCGACCCCGGCAACGTCAACCCGGTGATCGGCGGCGTCCTCGTCAAATCGGGTAGCCTGGTCAATGTCGTCGCCGACAAGGGCTTGCTGCTCGCCAACGCGGTCGATGGCCGACTTCCCGGCAGCACCAACCTGGTCGGTACTGTCATCGGCGTCGTGAAGGCGACCGGCGTCTCGCTGGTCCAGACCGGCAATGGCCAGCAATATCTGGTCGACGGGCTCACCGCGGCGCCCGGCCAGCTGATCACCGCGACGATCGGCCAGGCCACCGCCCTCGGCAGCGCGGGCGCATCGCCGCTGATCGGCGCGAGCATCCTGTCGCCGGGCCAACAAAATGGCAGCCTGCTCACCGTCGGGGTCGGCTCGGGCGGCCAGCTCGTCACCCTGCAACCCGGCACTGGCGGCAATCTGATTGGCGGGGTGACCGGCGGGCTCACCGGCGGCAGTGCTGCCGGATCGCCCGTGGCGCTTGTCGGCAATGTTGTCGGAACCGCCACCGGAGCGCTGGGCCAAGTGACCGGCGGCGTCACCGACGGATCGGGCGGCGCACCGGGCAGCAATGCCGTCACCGGCGTGGTGTCGGGCGTCACCGGCACCGTCGGCGGCGTGCTCGGCGGGCTCAAGCCGCGGGGCGGCGACTGAGCGCTCGGTCGATGCGCATCCTGCGCCAAACCTGCGCGGCGGCGGCAGCGGGAGCAATGCTCGCCGCCGTCGCCGCGCAGGCGGCCCAGTCGTCGGTGACGCCGCTCGACGGCCGTCCGCCGCTGACCCCAGGCCGTGACGATCGCGAGCCATTGCCCGACCCGGAAATCCGACCGGTCCAGCTGGGCACGGTCGAACTGGGGGCGCGTCCCGACGTGATCATTCGCGAGATTCGCTTT
>JAHCKJ010000203.1 GCA_026125835.1 Sphingopyxis sp. | reverse complement strand
GGCGACCTGGCGCTCCAGGAGAAAATAGCTCGATTGCATCACGGCATCGATGCTCTCGACCTCGTATCCGCCAACGAGAAAGCTGTCGCGCTTTGACGGGACGAGCATCACGCGATGATGCTGCCCGTCCCAGCTGAGGTAGACCGCGTCCCCGACCCGGTCAGTGATGCGCGCGCCAAAGGCTTCGACCCAGACTTCAGCATCGGAAGCGGGGTCGAGGCAACCCAATATGACCTGGTTCAGGCCAAGAATTCCCGCGTCTCGGGACGGAAAATAGCGTCGACCGCTATCTTCGGGACGTACGACGAGCTCGATGCAATTGCCGCTGAGGTCGCGGCAGCTGAGTCCGGCATGGTAGCGGCGCGCCCGGCATAGCTCATATGGTATCGCCTCGGCTCGCCATCCCAGCTTCGGAAGCTGCTCCGAAAGCGCGTCCAATTGTTCAACGGTCCGGAGCGAGATGCCCACCACAGGGCGCGTCGTCTGTCCCGAGGCATCGAACTCAAGGCTATAGTATCGGGCATCCGAACGAAAACGTTCCCCATTGGGCACCTGGTCGACACGCTCCAGGCCCACAATCTCCACGGCGTGGCGCGCCGCTTCATCGAGCATGGGGCATGGGACCCGAATGAACCGCAACTGCTCTAGCATGAGCGCCTTCCATAGTTTCAGTCCGTCCATACTGTTTGTTTTGATTCGAAACAAGCCTGTTGGAAAGGGCAGCCCAAATCTAACAGTCAAGTGGTTGATTCAGAACGACAACAAGTCTCTATTTCCGCGCGTGGTCGTGAGCAGGCGTGCACCGCGCAAGACACTCTTCCGGAGCTCGCGGAGCCACATCGGCAAGCATCGCTATTCCGAGGGCCGTGCAAGAAGCTTCAGGAGAGGGTGGGCTCGAGGATAGGCCTCGGCAAACGACAGCGGCTTGCCATCGGCCCTTACCTTGATCTCGAATATCGGCCCTTCGGCGCATGATACACCCGCCGTTGAATGCATACGGCGATATGGTGGCGGCGACGATCGCGGCAAATCCACCTCCCAGAATCAGGCCATTGTCCTCAAGGAAAATCGTTGCACATTATGCCAAACCTGTCAATCAGCGGCGCCTCGCCCCGCTAAGACATCGCATCGGACAAAGACTGATCCCGAGCTCAAGGCGCTACGTTCAGGACGCTGCCATTCTCCGACGTCCGCTTGCTCGATCGAGCATTTGAATGCGGGGGCGCGCACCGGACAGCCAAATGCTGGATGGGAAAGCGCGTTCAAACCTCTTGGTGGGAATTTTGTGCGGCACATTCCGACCCGGCGATTCGCGGCAGTCGATGGTCGACGAGCGGCTGGAAGCGCGGTTGCGATAAGCGCCGAATGTCACTGCAACAGCGCTACCCCTTGGAGAAAACCGTTGCAAATTCGCGCAAATCCGTGCCTAATTTCGGACCTCGGCCGCGCTCCGAGGCGAGCCGATAGTTATCGATAGGTTCCGAATTCGCGACACGGCCGAATCGAGGAATTTCTCTCTATTTTTCAAAAGCGTAGGTTTTTGACGGGCCGCAGTTCGGTCATTTCGGACCAAATATTTTTTTTGGAAGTATTTTCAGTGCGTTACGCCTTAGAAAATTATTGAGTGGGAATGACGGACTGACGCGTCAGGCGGCGCCTGGCGCTGTAGGTCGCCAGCTCCAGATCAACAGGAGCAGGCCGACGATGATGAACAGCGCGAAGCCCGACAGCATCCAGGCGTTGACATACCATTGTTCGCCCCATTCGAACTCGCCGCCCATGATGCGTGCCCAGCCGCGAAAATGCTGGGTCGCCGCTACCGACAGTCCGAATACCGCGAACACCGCCGACAAGTAACGCACCAGCCAGTGCGCCGGGTTGGGCAGCATCAGCAACAACCCGAGCAGGCCGATCACCGTCCGCTGGCTGCGGCAATAGGGGCATTCATAGACCACGCCGGTCAAATCGACCGTCCACGTCAACGCCGCGATCAGGATGGCGACGATGCCCACCGCGCGGCGATGGCGCAGCATCTGCTCTGGCAGATTGTCCAGCATTCAAGATCCCCCTACTTTCCCTCGCAGCCGCTATACGCAGCACCAACCCGCGCGGCCAGATCATTTTGTTATACTATATCATTGCAACCGTGGCCGCCGGTGCGTCCGCCGCGGCGTTGACCCCGCCCCACCAGTCGCCCAACGCATCGATGAGCGGGACGAGCCTTTCGCCGTCCGCGGTCAGGTCATATTTGACGCACCGGGGATAACCCTCGAACTCGGTGCGCCGGACGATCCCCGCATCTTCGAGCTTGCGCAATTCCATCGTCAGCATCTTGTGCGAAATCGTTGGATTGTCGCGTTGCAGGTCGCTGAACCGCTTCGTCCCGCCGCTAAGATAATAGATGAGCAACGTCGGCCAGCGCCCGCTCAGCACCTGCATCACTTCCTCGATCGGACAGCGCGAAACCAGGTCTTTCATCATCGCCTCACGGTTACAAAAAGGTGCGTAATTTACGCACGAAACGAACGCCCTATATCGCAAATTGCTGCGCAGCTCCCCCTCAAGAAGATGGAGCAATACATTGGAACCGATCCTTATCTATGGCTTCCCGCTGGGAAGTTCCATGGGCCTTGTCGCGGCCCTCGAATGGCTGGGCAAACCCTATCGCCTGTGCCGCGTCGACATGCTCGGCGAAATGCGCGAGCCGTCCTATGCCCGCATCAACGCGCGGCACGAAACGCCCGCGCTGATTGCCGACAAGTGCCAAGTGCTGACCGAAACCATGGCAATCGCGGAATGGCTGGCGGCGCGAGACGATGATCGCCGGATCAGTCCCGATCCGCTGTCGGCGCAAGCCGACCGGATGCGGCAGATCATGGCGTTCATCAACAGCGGCTTCACCGGCGCGTTCAGCCCGCTGTGGGTCGCGCTCGAAATGGACCCGCCGCGCCCGGCGTTGCAGGCGGCGCTGCGCGAATATGGCAAGGAAGCCGTGATCGAACGCCATGACAAGCTGGAGGCGATGGTCGGCGACACGCTTTATCTGGTCGGCGACCGTCCGACATTGGCCGACGCGCTGTTCATCGGCATCGCGCGCTGGCTGGAGTTTCACGAGGTCGCCGACCCCGGCCGCTGGCCAAAGCTTGCGGCGCTGCGCACGCGGCTGGAGGCCGATCCCGCGGTCATCTTTGCCACCGCGCTGGAAAGCGGCGACTGCGTGGCGGGAAGCGGTCTGTTCCGCGGCCATGTCCCGCTGGCCGAGGTGATCGACCGCTTCGGCACCTGATGATCGATGGCGGCGCAGTTGCGAGGCTGCGCCGCCCTTGATAGCATCGCGGCATGGACCGGATCGAAACCCAGGCCTCGGGCGGCTGCCAGTGCGGCGCGGTGCGCTATCATGTCACCGCGGTGCTCGACACCTCGCACATCTGCCATTGCCGCATGTGCCAGAAGGCAGCGGGCAATTTCTTCATCGCGCTGATCGGCGTCCCGCGCGACGCATTTTCCTGGACGCGCGGCGAGCCCGCAACCTTCGCCAGTTCGGACAAGGCCGCGCGCGGCTTCTGCCGCGACTGTGGCACCCCGCTGACCTATGATTATCACGACAGCAAGCATATCAACCTGACCACCGGTTCGTTCGACAACCCGGCGCAATTCCCGCCGCGCGTCCAGTTCGGCGTCGAGGCACAATTGCCGCTGTTCGATCACCTGCCGATCAAGGCCGAGGGGACGACCGAAGAGACGATGGCGGCTTATGTCGGCGCGATCCAGGCGAGCAATCACCAGCACCCCGACCACGACACCGACGTCTGGCCGCGCTGACCGGCGAGCGCTGGCGAATCCCCTCACCTGCGATTAGGGGAGACGAAATCTCTCGAGTTCGGAGCCTGCCATGACCCCCACCGCCACCATCCTGCTGCTCGGTTCGGGCGAGCTCGGCCGCGAGTTCGTCATTTCGGCAAAGCGCCTCGGCTGCCGCGTCATCGCGTGTGACAGCTATGACGGCGCGCCGGCGATGCAGGTTGCCGATGCGTGCGAAGTCTTTTCGATGCTCGACGGCGACGCGCTACGCGGCGCGATCGCAAAGCACCGCCCCGACCATATCGTCCCCGAGGTCGAGGCGATCCGCACCGAAGTGCTCGCCGACGTCGAGGCGGACGGGTTCCATGTCGTCCCCTCGGCGCGCGCCGCGCAGTTGACGATGAACCGCGACGCCATCCGCGACCTCGCCGCCAGCGATCTCGGACTCACCACCCCGACCCTAGAATATTCCGAAACGCGC
>JAHCKJ010000202.1 GCA_026125835.1 Sphingopyxis sp. | reverse complement strand
ATGCCGCGACGCAAAACTACACGCTGATGATCGAACAACCGGCGCCGATCGCCAATCCGGTGTCGGCAACGGTCGCCTATGGCAGTTCCGCGAACACGGTCGCGCTCAACCTCACCGGCGGCGCGGCGGCGAGCGTCGCAATTGCAACGCCACCGGCCAATGGGATCGCGGTCGCCAGCGGCACCGGCATCACCTATACCCCGAACGCCGGTTTTGCGGGCAGCGACAGCTTCACCTACACCGCGGCCAACGCGGGTGGCACGTCGGCACCCGCCACGGTGACGATCGCCGTCGCCAATCCGGCGATCGCGATCACGGCGGACGGGCCGCTGACCGCGACAGTCGGGACGGCATACAGCCAAACCTTTACCTTCAACGGAGGGGCGCAGCCATTCTCGGGCTATCAGGTCACCAACCTGCCGTCGGGTCTGGCGATCAGCGGCAGCAGCGCGAACAGCGTGACTATCGCAGGCACGCCGACGGCGGCGGGCAGCTTCGCACTCGCGGTGTCGGGCACCGATGCCTCGACCGGCAGCGGGCCGTTTGCCACGAGCCAGACCTTCACGCTTGTCGTCAACGCGCCCGCGCTCGCGCTTGCTCCGGCAACGGGCAGCTTCACCGCCAATTATGCGAGCGCCTACAGCCAGGCGATCACGGCCACCGGCGGGGTTGGTCCCTATAGCTACAGCCTGACCGGCAATCTGCCCGCGGGCGTCACCCTCAACGCGTCGACCGGGCTGCTTTCCGGGTCGCCGACGGCGTCGGGAGTGTTCAACTTTACGGTCACAGCGACCGACACCGGATCGACCGGGGCAGGGGCGCCGTTCACGGTGCAGGGCAGCTATAGCCTGACCGTCGTTGCACCCCTGATCGCGGTGACACCAACCGTTCTGCCGGTGGCGACGGCGGGAACGGCCTACACGGCGACCTTGACCGCCGCCGGCGGGGTCGGACCCTATGGCTTCGCGCTGGCGGGCGGAGCGCTGCCGAACGGGCTGTCGCTGGCATCCGGCGGCCTTATCAGCGGCACGCCGACCGCGACGGGGGCGTTTGCGTTGACCGTCAATGTCACCGACGCCAACGGTCAGGCGGGCAGCGCCAGCCTGACGTTGACCGTGGGCAACGCCGCGATCGCCATCACTCCGGCGACGCTGCCGCGCGGCACACAGGGAATTGCTTACAGCCAGCGGCTGACTGCCACCGGCGGAATTGCACCCTACAGCTTCGCCGTCAGCGCGGGGGCGCTGCCGCCCGGCCTGACGCTGAACGCTGCGACGGGCGTGATCGCCGGGACGCCGACCGGATCGGGCGACAGCAGCTTTGCGATCACCGTGACCGACAGCACCGGCGGCACGCCATCGACCGCGACAGTCAGTTATGTGCTACAAATCGTGGCGCGGCCGAACCCGGCCAATGACCCCGAGGTGCGCGGACTGGTGCAGGCGCAGGTCAATTCGGCGCGGCGCTTCGTCGATGTCCAGATCGGCAATTTCCATCGCCGGCTGGAAGGGATGCGGCGCGGCGGTGGCGGCGGCGGCTTCAGCAATTCGCTGCGGATCAGCGCGTCCGACCATTGCATCGATACGCTGACCGCATGGACGAACCCGGTGTGCGCCAACGGCGGCGGACAGGTCGGCGGTGCGAACCGCCAGCCCGGCGGCTTGGGCACCAATAATCAGGGCGGGCTGCTGTCGGGGGTGATGCTCGGCGGCGGTGCTATCGGCGGTACATCACCGTCCGACGACGCGCCGACCAGGACCGGCGCGGCGGGATCGGGCGACGTCGCCAATCCGCTGACCATCTGGGCCGGCGGGACGATCCGCTGGGGCAGCCGCGACCAGCAGACGGGCCGTCCGGCGGAGCGGTTTGAATCGGAAGGCGTGACATTTGGTGCCGATTACCGCTTCAACGCCGACTTCGCTGCCGGGATCGGCATCGGCCTCGGCCGCGACACCACCGACGTCGGTCGCAACGGGTCGCAGAGCAAGGGCGAGGCCAAGACGATTGCGCTTTATGGCAGCCATTTGCTGGGCGGTGGTTTTTACCTCGACTGGCTGGCGGGCTATCAGTGGCTCGACTTCGACCTGCGCCGCTATGTCACGCTGTCGGGCGCGATGGTCAATTCGACGCGCAGCGGACGCCAGTGGTTCGGTTCGGTCTCGGCGGGCGCCGACATCGAAAGCGGCAATCTTCGCGCGACGCCCTACGCCCGGATCGACGCGCAGCGCGGGACGCTGAACGGCTATACCGAAAACAGCGGTTCGGTGTTCGACCTGACCTATCTCGACCAGGACGTCGCGTTCACTTCGGTCGCGGCCGGCGCCAAGCTGGATTATCGCTTCGCGGTCGAAAACGGGTTCTTCCTGCCGCGCCTGCGTCTGGAATATCAGCGTGACATTGAACGGCGCAGCGAGGCGCTGGTCACCTATTTCGACCAGATTTCGGGGCCGTATAATGCGGTGCCGTTGATCGGATATTCGCGCAGCCGCCTGTTGATGGGAATCGGGGTCGAGATGGTCATCGGCGATCGTACGACCGTCGATGTCGAATATTCGCAGCGCCAGAATAATGGGGCGGGCGCCGACCGCGGGGTACTGATCAACGTCAAGCAGGAGTTTTAGGCTGCCGCGCGGACCCCTGTGGTGCGTACCGACACGGGCGCGCGCGGCGCTATATCTGCGCCGCCGCCGGAACAGCACCGCCAGGGAAATGGCTTCCGAACGCGCGCAGGCGCGTATCCGCTTTGCGCTGTTGCTTGTGGTTTCGGCTTATGCGGTCGGCGCCAGCCTGATTTTCTCCCCGACCGGCACGATCGAGCCATGGGCGCGCGCCGTGCTCGGCTATTTCGCCGGTTATGCGCTGGTTGCGGCTTGCCTGCTGTGGTCGATTAATCGTTATCCGGGTCATTATCCCGGTCGGCGGCTGTTTTCGATGGCCAGCGATTACGCGGCGCTGGCGTTCTGCATCGTTACCGCGGGTGAGGTCATGCTACCCGCCTTCGCGCTCGTCATGTGGGTCACGGTGGGCAATGGTTTGCGCTTTGGGCCGCGCTATATGCTCGTCGCGGCGGTCCTGGCGCAGGTGACGCTGGCTGCGATAACCGCCTTGTCGGCGCATTGGCGGGACAACCCCGCCCTTGTTGCCACCTTCGCGCTGACCGCGCTGGTAGTGCCATTCTATGTCGGCACCCTGCTGCGCGATGTCGAGCTGGCGCGGCGTGCCGCCGAAGAAGCGAACACCGCCAAGTCGCGTTTCCTGGCGCAGGCCAGCCATGATCTGCGCCAGCCGGTACACGCCATCGGCCTGTTTCTGACCAGCCTGACGCATACCCGCCTGACCCCCGAACAGCGGGCAATCGTCGACCGGATCGACCGCTCGCTGCAAGGGGTGGCAGAGCTGTTCCGCTCCCTGCTCGACATTTCGACGCTCGACAGCGGTGCGGTCGCGCCCGTTCGGGAAACCGTCTCGGTCGCGGAGTTGTTCCGCATCCTTGCGCAACAGAATCAGGCTGCGGCGCATTGGTCCGGGGTCGATCTGCGTTTCGCCGGCAGCCGCCGCTTTGTCCTGGCAGACCGGGCCCTCCTGCTCACCATGCTGCAAAATCTCGTTTCGAACGCGATCAAATATGCGCCGCGCGGTCCGGTGCTGGTCGGCTGCCGTCGACGCGGTGATCGCGTGTCGATTTGCGTTGCCGATCGCGGCCGCGGAATTGCCGACGACCATTTGCCCCGCCTGTTCGACGAATTTTACCGCGTCCGGCCGCTTGGCGCCCCCGACACGCAGGGCGCCGGGTTGGGGCTGTCGATCGTCAAACGCCTCGGCGCGGTGATGGGGCTCAATGTCACGCTTCGCTCGCGGCCGGGATACGGAACCGCCGTCGCGATCGACGGGCTGGTCGCAGTCGCGGCACCCCCGGCGCTCTCCGCCGGGACGGTCGATACGGCAGGGTTGCCGCTTCGCGACCTGAAGGTTCTGCTGGTCGAGGACGATCCCGATGTTCTCGACGCCACCGCGCATCTGCTCCGCTCCTGGGGTGCCGAGGTTGCCGCCTGGTCGGCGGTGCCGCCGGAAGCGCCGCTCTGCGACCTTGTGCTCACCGATTTCGACATCGGCGGCGGCCGGACGGGCGCCGATTGTCTTGCCCTCTATCGCGGCGCGAACCCGCCGCCGATGGCGATCGTGATGACCGGCCATGACGAGACGACGATTGAGGATCTGGTCGACGATCCCGCGTGCCTGGTCCTGAAAAAGCCGGTGCGCCCGGCCGAATTGCGCTCGGCCATT
>JAHCKJ010000201.1 GCA_026125835.1 Sphingopyxis sp. | reverse complement strand
CTGCGAGCAGGACCGACCACAGCCGCACCGCGATGCCGAGCGCGATGCAAACGCCCGCGATCAGTTCGAACAGGCCGACTGGGATGGCAAGGCCGGCGGGAAGCCCGGTGGCGGTGATCATCGCGTTGGTATCATTGACGTGGATCAGCTTGTTGATCCCCGACACGATGAAAATCAGCGAGATGAAAAGGCGCCCGATAAAGACAGCGATCATGGACATGCGTCGATCCTCCAAACCCAGACAAAGCCCCGTCCGCTTGTGCAAAGAGGACGCGCCGCAGCGCCGGAGGTTCCGCGTCAGAGCTTGGGCAGCGTGACGCCTTTCTGCCCCATATATTTGCCGGCGCGATCGGCGTAGCTCGTCTCGCACGGCTCGTTGCCCTGCAGGAACAGGAACTGGCACGCGCCTTCATTGGCGTAAATCTTGGCGGGCAGGGGGGTGGTGTTGGAAAATTCCAGCGTCACATGGCCCTCCCAACCGGGTTCAAGCGGGGTGACGTTGACGATGATCCCGCAGCGCGCATAGGTCGATTTGCCGAGGCAGATGACCAGCACGTCGCGCGGAATGCGGAAATACTCGACGGTGCGGGCGAGCGCGAAGCTGTTCGGCGGGATGATGCAGACGTCGGTTTCGCGGTCGACGAAATTCTTGGGGTCGAAATCCTTGGGATCGACGATCGTCGAATCGACATTGGTGAAAATCTTGAATTCGGGCGCGACGCGCGCGTCATAGCCGTAGGACGACAGGCCGTAACTGATGCAGCCGTCGCGGCGCTGCGCCTCGACGAACGGTTCGATCATGCCCTGCGTCCGGGCGGCTTCGCGAATCCAGCGGTCGGAAAGAATGGCCATGCCGTTGTTTGTCGGTGCGCACAGATTCGCGCAAGCGGTCAGTCGCCGATCAGTCCCAGATCCTTTGGGCCAAACGCCGCGGGCAGCAGTTCGCTGAGCTTGTACGTCTTGACGGCGCTGCCGTCGCCCGACGCACAATGCACCAGAATGTCGATCTGCGACCGCTCGGCGGCTTCGTTCAATATCTGGCGGCAGCGTCCGCACGGGTTGACCGGATCGGTGCCCAGCAGCGCGCTGCCGTCGGGTCGCCCGCCGATGATCGCCACCTCGGCGAGTTCGCCGATCCAGCCCTCGTTGGCGATCTTGGCGACCGCGGCGGTTTCGGCGCAGAGCGTCAGGCCATAGCTGGCGTTCTCGACATTGGCGCCGGTCACGACATCGCCGTTCTTCAGCAGCAGCGCTGCGCCGACGTGAAAACCCGAATAGGGTGCATAAGCGCGGCTGGCGGCGTCGCGGGCGGCGGCGATCAGTTCGTCGCGGGTATCGCTCATTCGGGGTCTCCTTGCGGACGGAGGACATTCCATCCCACCGTGCCGTCGGCGCCCGACAGGCGGACATAATTGTTCGCCTGCCACATCGTCCAGGGATGCGCGCCATATTCGGGTTCGAAAAAGTCGCGGCGCAGCCAGATGGTGCGGGCGATGCCGCGCGTCACCTGATAATCGCTTTCGAACGCCGGGCCGGGCGCGATCAGGCTGCGCTTGCCCATATGCGCCTCGATCTGCGCGAGGAAGGTCGCGAGTTCGGACAGCAGGAGCGCGCGGGTCGGGCGGTCGGGGCAGCGATCGTCATAATCGAGCCACACCACGGCGGGCAGCGCGTCGGGCCGGCGCGGGACGTGGCGGATGAAGTTCGCCGCCTGATCGGTCGCGAGCTGGCACAGGCTGTAACGGTGGATCGCGCCGGTCTGTACGCCGGCCTCGCGCGCTGCAACCATGTTGCGGGTAAATTTGGCATCGACGCCGCGGGTGCCGTCGGTGCCCATGACATAGGCGAAGTCGGCGCCGGCAGCCTTGATCGATCCCCACTGCACATCGCCATTGCCGGCATCGATCGTGACGCCCTGCGTCGGATAGAGCGCGCGGTCGGGGGTCCAGCGCGCGGCCCACCAGAGCGCGAGCCCGGCGGCCAGCAACAGCAGGACGATCGCGCCACCGATGCGGCGGAGCAGGCGCGCGGCGGTGCTGCGCCAATCGCCGCCCGGTCGTGCCGGCCGTTTGTTTTTGATCGCCCCCGCCGCCACGCTTCAACCCTTGATGTGCAGGACACAGATCAGCGTGAAGAGCCGCCGCGCGGTGTCGAAATCGACCGCGATCTTGCCGTCGAGCCGGTCCATCAGCATTTCGGCGGCTTCGTTGTGCAGCGCGCGGCGTGCCATATCGACCGTCTCGATCTGCTGCGCGGTCGACGTCTTGATCGCTTGGTAATAGCTGTCGCAGATTGCGAAATAATCGCGGATCGGGCGACGAAACCGGCCGAGGCCGAGGATGATTGCCTCGAGCGGCGAGCCGTCCTCGCGGCTGATCTCGAAGATCAGGCGTCCGTCCTCGACGCGCAACAGCAAGCGGTAGGGGCCGGCATAGCCGTCGGGGTGGCCGCGTTGCGGCACGAACCTGTTTTCTTCCAGAATATCGAAAATCGCCACGCGGCGTTCCTGTTCGACGTCCGGGTTGCGCCAGATGATCGAGCCTTCGTCGAGGTCGATCGAAATGATGCGCTGTCGGGATGGGTCGGCGTCGGACATTGTGCCTGTGCTTCTACTTGTCGCGGGGCGAAGGGCAAGCCGACTTATTCACAGCATTCCACAGTTATGATAGGCTGGCAGACATCGCCGGTTGCGCCCCGTCGGGCGCTCGCCCATGAAGATCGCCATGCCCGAACTCGCCCTGATCCCGACCCCGGCAACGACCGGGGATGAACGCCAATTGCCCCGCAACATCGAGGCCGAGGCGGCGTTTCTGGGCGCGATCCTGATCGACAATCGAGTCGTCGAGGATCTGCCGGTCCAGCTGACCCCGGATCATTTCTTCGAGGCACTGCACGGGCGCATCTTTCAGCAGACGATGGCGCTGATCGAGCGCAACAGCATCGCGACACCGGTGACGTTGAAGCCCTATTTCGAGGCCGACGAAGCGATGAAGGCGGTCGGCGGGGTCGGTTATCTGGCGCAGCTGACGGGCAGCGGCGCCGGGCTGATCGGCGCGCGCGACTTTGCCAAACAGATTTACGACCTGGCGTTGCTCCGCGAACTGGCGGGGGTGGGACGGACGCTGGTCGAAAGCGCGCTCGACACCAGCGAGCGCGTCGATCCGCAGGCACAGATCGAGGAGGCCGAAACCGCGTTGTATCGCGTCGCGGGCGGCGAGGCCGAGATGGGATCGGTCAAAAGCTTTAACCAGGCCAGCCTCACCGCGCTGCAGGCCGCCGAGCGCGCGCTCAATTCGGGCGGCCATCTGTCGGGGATCACCACCGGCATCGCGAGCATGAACGCCAAGATCGGCGGCATGCACAACAGCGACCTGATGATCCTGGCCGGCCGTCCCGGGATGGGCAAGACCTCGCTCGCGACGAACATCGCCTACAACGCCGCCGAACGCTGGCGCCGCGACGAGGATGACGGCATTCCACCCGAAAAGAACATGGGCGCCAAGGTCGCTTTCTTCAGCCTCGAAATGTCCGCCGACCAGCTGGCGACGCGCGTGCTTGCCGAACAGTCGGGGGTGTCGGGCGAGGCGCTGCGCATGGGCAAGATCAGCAAGGAGCAGTTCCAGCAGCTGAGCCGTGCCGCGCAACAGCTCCAGACGCTGCCGCTTTATATCGACGATACGCCGGGCCTGACGATCGCGGGGTTGCGGACGCGCGCGCGGCGGCTCCAGCGGCGCCACGGCATCGGCTTTATCATCGTCGACTATCTCCAGCTCTTGCAGGGCTCGTCGCGCAGCGGCGACAACCGCGTGCAGGAAATCTCGGAAATATCCCGCGGCCTGAAGACGCTGGCGAAGGAACTGAACGTCCCGGTGATGGCGTTGTCGCAGCTCAGCCGCCAGGTCGAAAGCCGCGAGGACAAGCGTCCGCAGCTCTCCGACCTTCGCGAATCGGGATCGATCGAACAGGACGCCGACATGGTGCTGTTCGTGTTTCGCGAGGACTATTATGTGGCGGCGCGCGAGCCGAAGCGCCCGATCGAGGGCGACGATGTGAAAATCCATGCGCAGCATGAGGAATGGGCGGCCGAGATGGAGCGCGTCTTCGGTTTGGCCGAAGTGATTGTCGCCAAATCGCGCCACGGTTCGACCGGCAAAATCCGCCTGCACTTCGAAGCGAAGACGACGAAGTTCAGCGATCTGGCGGACGATAGCATGGCTTATGAGGATTATGAGTAGGGCTTAGCAGACCCACAGTCGTCATTGCGAGCGCAGCGAAGCAATCCAGAGCGGATTGCGCT
>JAHCKJ010000200.1 GCA_026125835.1 Sphingopyxis sp. | reverse complement strand
GCGCAAGGCCGATGGGCATCTCGACTTCGCTCGATGCGAACGGTTTCCCCGCTTAGAGGTCGACCCCAGCCGCAATCGCCTCCAGCTTGCGCAGCCGTTCTTTCAGGTCGGCGATTTCGATGCGCGATCCCGCCTGCGGGACAAAGGCGTCATGCCCGGCATGGCTGTTCGCGGCGGCGAGTTCCTCGCGCTTCAGCTGGATCCAGTCGCGCCAGCCGCGCAGCGCGACAAGGCTCATGATGGTCAGCGCGGTAAGCGCCACGGCGGCGGCGGTAAAATCGGGGGTGATGAAGGCCATGAGCGTTGCTCCTTTACCGGCGTTCAGATCTTGCTGTTGTCGCGCAGCCGTTCGATTTCCTGGTCGAGCGTGACGGCGCGGTTGGTGTCGGTGGCGATGCGTTCGAGCACCTGGATGCGGTCCTTGAGCGCGCGGATTTCGGCCTGCAGCGCCTTGGTTTCGGCATTGTCCGCCGCCGCCGGGGTGGCGTAAAATTCATTGCCCTTGGCATCGCGGCGCACCCCATATTTGGCGCGGACGACGCTGCCGATGGTCACGATCAGGACGATGCCGATAACCATTTCAAACGGGTTCATGGGGAGTATCCTTTCCGGTTCTTATCATTGTGTCAGTTCAGCGGGGTGTCGCGCAGCTTTTCGATCTCGTCCGCCACGTCAATTCCCTTGTCGGTAACGATGCGTTCGAGCACGCGCACCCGCTGCTCCAGCCGTTCGGTCGCCGCGGCATATTGCGCGGCCTTTTCGGCGGTCATTTCGGATTGTTTCTCGATCATCTTTTGCTGGTGCTTCGACCAGATGGCAAAGCCGCCGAGCAGGAAGGGAGCCAGCGGGATCAGGATCCAGATTGCGTCACCCATCGCCGGTCTCCTCAGTTCGCCGGGCGCCGCAGCGCCTCGATCTCGGCCGCGACGCGGTGGCTTTCGTCGGTGACGATGCGCTCGATGACGGCAAGGCGATCCTTCACCGAACCCAGTTCGGCGCGCAGCTGGGCATTTTCCTGGCTCAGCAGCTTGACGCGCTCCATCGCCTCGTCACCGGTCTTGGGATAGACCGCCTTGCCCCAGCTGTTTTCGAGCGGATAGCCGTTCTTCACACGCAGCCAGGTGGTGAAGACCCAGCCGCCGATGCCGGCGATGCCGACCATGGTAACAATCGGCGCGATCGTGTTGAGTACCTCGAGATTCATCTGTTTTCCCCTCAGCGCAGCCGGTCGATCTGGTCGGCGAGCTGGGCCGCCTGACCGTTATTCTCGGTCGCGATCCGCTCCAGCACCGAAATGCGTTCCTCGAGCCGGCCGATCTGGCTGGCGAGCTTGGCATTGTCGTCGGTGAGGAGGGCGATTTTTCGATCAGCGTCGGGGTCGGTTCGATGAACCGTGCCACCCCATTCATTTTCAACCGGATAGCCGTGCTTGGCGCGGATCCAGGTGGTGAACATCCAGCCGCCGATCGACAAGGCGATGATGGCGAGGACGAAACCGGTTCCACCGAAATTCATATATTGTCTCCCTGTTGCTGGACGTCTGCCCGACGTCCGCCCGTTCAGCGCCCGGCGTTACCGCAGCGCGTCGATCTCGTCGGCCAGGCGGCGGTTGTGACTGGTGTAATAGAGCTCGATGTCGGCGAGGCGGCGGTCGATGTCGCGGAAGCGCGACTTGATGTCGCGGGTCGATGCGGTCGGATTGCTGCGCACACCCTGCCAGAATTTCGCTTCCTCCTGCGATCCATAAAGCGCGAAGGGTTTGGGGGTGCCCATCCAGGCGACCATCCAGTAAGCGATCAGCGTCCAGGGAAAGCCCCCCATCAACGTCAGCAACACCGCGCCGACGCGAACCCAGAGCACATCGACACCGCTGTAATCGGCGATCCCCGCGCACACGCCGCTCCATTTGGCGTTCTGTTTGTCGAGGTAGAATTTCGTGCGGCTGGCAGACATCTCAGTTCCTCCGGCTGGTATTTTCAAGTTGCGCCAGATCCTCATCGCTACGCACCGCAGGGCGGAAGTCGGGATGGTCGGCGCTGATGATGCGTTCGACGGTGTGCAGCCGGTTTTCGAGGCGGCGTGCGGTGTCGTACAGTTCGTCGAGCAGTTGCTCGTCCTCTCCGGTCAGCGTCTTGGCCTGTTTCCACTTGGTGATGTAGTGGAGGATCAGCCAGGGCAGACCGAGGAAGAGCGTTCCGATGACAATCGGGACGATGATGATTTCTTCCATCGGTCCGGCTCCTTATTTCTTGGCCTGCGCGGCCTTCAGCGCGGCGAGTTCGTCGGCGACCTTGTCGGCGGCCTGAAGTTCGGCGATCTCTTCGTCGAGCGACTTTTTATAACCCAGGCCCAGCGCATCGGCACGGCCTTCGGCTTCGTCGACGCGGCGTTCGAGGATTTCAAAGCGCGAGAAGGCATCTTCGACCCGGTCGCCGTTGGTCATCTCGCGCAGCTTGTAACGGTTTTCGGCGCTTTCCAGGCGGTTGACGACGCTCGACTGGCGCGCGCGCGCTTCGCTCAGCTTTTTCTGCAGCTTGGCAATGTCAGCCTCATAGCCTTTCAGCGCGTCGTCGAGGGTCGCGATCTCGGCTTTCAGCTTTTCGGCCATGTCGCCGGCCTTCTGCTTTTCGACCAGCGCGGCGGTGGCGAGGTCTTCACGGTCCTTCGACAGTGCGAGTTCCGCCTTTTCCTTCCAGCTGTCCTGCAGGCTTTCCAGCTTGGCGATGTGGCGGCGCATTTCCTTCTGGTCCGCGATCGTGCGGGCGGCCGACGCGCGGACTTCGACAAGCGTTTCGTTCATCTCGAAGATGATCTGGCGGATCATCTTTTCGGGATCTTCGGCCCGGTCGAGCAAGTCGGTGACATTGGCGGCGATGATGTCGCGGGTGCGTGAAAAAATACCCATCTGAAAAACTCCTGTCGAAATCTTGAGACCTAGGTCTTGTGTAAAAGGCTGGTGCCGGGGCGGGGCAAGGGGGGAGAGTGCCCCGGCACCAGTGTCGGTCAGGCCAAGGCGCTGACCGCCGGGGTCATCACAGCGGCGACCAGCGGGCCACCGGGATTGCCGGTGATGCTGGCGGCGACCTGCGGCTGGTCGATCGCTCCGACGAGAATGGCCAGCGCTCCGGCCGTGCTCAGCACGAAAGTGGCGGCTTGGGCAAACATCGACTTCATGGATCAACCTTCCCGGCTTTTCGCTGTACCGACACGATATTGCGCCGGTTCGTTTCCAGCTTTGCAGGCTCCGTGCCAATTGCGGCTATCGGCGCAAAACCGCCAAAGTTTACACCAAAATCTGCAATTCAGCCGATTACACTTGCCAATCAGCGGGAAAATTTGCCAATGATTGGGAATGGAGCGGGAAACGCAGTTCATTGGCCAATCGGCCGCCTTTCAGGATGCGGTCGAACGCGCCAGCCTGGCGGCATCGCTGGACCGCCCGGTGCTGGTGATCGGCGAGCGCGGGACGGGCAAGGAGCTGATCGCCGAGCGGTTGCACCGCCTGTCGCCGCGCTGGGACCGGCCCTATGTCATCATGAACTGCGCCGCGATGCCCGAGACGCTGATCGAGAGCGAGTTGTTCGGGCATGAGGCGGGCGCCTTTACCGGCGCGACGCGCACCCGCGCCGGGCGGTTCGAGGAGGCCGATGGCGGCACCTAGTTCCTCGACGAGCTGGCCACAATGTCGATGGGGGCGCAGGAGCGCCTCTTGCGCGCGGTCGAATATGGCGAGGTGACGCGCGTCGGGTCATCGCGCCCGATCCGCGTCGACGTGCGCATCGTCGCGGCGACCAACGAGCATTTGCCCGCGCTGGTCGACAACAACCGGTTCCGCGCCGATTTGCTCGACCGCCTGTCTTTCGAGGTCATCACCCTGCCCCCCCTGCGCGCGCGCGAAGGCGACATCGAAGTGCTCGCGACCTATTTCGGGCAACGCATGGCGGCGGTGCTCGGCTGGGACGAATGGCCCGGCTTCGGCCCGCGCGCGCTGGCGGCGATGGAGGGACACGACTGGCCGGGCAATGTCCGCGAGCTGCGCAATGTCATCGAACGCGCCATCTATCGCTGGGCCGACCCGGCGAAGCCGGTCGATGCGCTGAGCTTCGATCCCTTCGCCAGTCCCTGGCAGCCCGTTGTGCGCAAAGCAGCGGCGAAGGCGGACGGCGGCGGCGCATCGCCCACCCCCGCCGAACCCGCGCCCGCATCGGCCGCGATGCCGACCGGCCCGGTCAGCGACCTGCGCGCCGCGGTCGACGCCTATGAGCGCCAGATATTGTCCGACACGATGGCCCGCTGCCGCT
>JAHCKJ010000020.1 GCA_026125835.1 Sphingopyxis sp. | reverse complement strand
TTTCGACGGCGCGGTCGATCCCGCGACGAAAAGCTTTGGCGAATTCCCCGACTGGTGGCGCGCCAACGCCGACAAATTTACCGGCAAGCGCGTCGCGATGTTTTGCACCGGCGGCATCCGCTGCGAAAAGTCGACCGCGTTCTTGCGGAGTGAAGGCGTCGAGGATGTCGTGCATCTCAAGGGCGGGATATTGGCGTATCTGGAACAGGTTCCCGCGAGCGAGAGCCGCTGGCACGGGAGCTGTTTTGTGTTCGACGAACGGGTGAGCGTGGGGCACGGTCTGGTCGAAGTGGGTGAGACGTCCGACCCCGATTGAGCGATCCTCGCGTTGCTAGGCGGCGTGCGCCGCGCCATATTCGTACCAGCCGAACGGCCGGGGCGTTTTGGGGATATAGGCGGCGGCCTGCCGGTCGACGGCAAAACCTGCCTTTTCATAAGCTTCGCTGATCGGGCGGGTGAGGTGGCAGTTGCCGCCGATGCGTTTCCAGATGGGTTCGATCCGCCGCTGCCATTTGGCGACCCCGGCATCGGGTGCGGCCCCATGTTCGAGGAACAGCGCGGTGCCGCCGGGTTTCAACACGCGGCGGATTTCGGCAAGCACCGCCGCCTGGTCGGCGACCGAGCAGAGCGTGAAGGTGGTGACGACGGTATCGAAACGGCCACTCTCGAACGGCATCGCTTCGCCGACTCCGCCCCGGATGTCGGCATCCATGCCGCGCGCCTGCGCCGCGGCGCGGCTCATCGCCAGCAATTCGGGCGAGGGGTCGAGGCCGGCAAAGCCGGTGATCCGGGCGGGGTCGTAAAATTCCATGTTGATGCCGCCGCCGCAGCCCAGTTCGAGCACGTCGCCGCTGGCGTGGGGAACGACCTTGCTGCGTATCTTCATGATCTGCCCCTGCGAACAGGCGCATTTGATCAACCGCGGCACCCCATGACGTTCCCACCAGCTTGCCATTTGCCTTACTCCCCCTTGGCGCGGAAGGTGACCCTTGCTAGCGCGGTTGGCAACACCCATCTGTGCCTGCCCCAACAGCGCTTTGAAAGATCGTCATGCCCACCACCCACACAGATGCTCATCCCGGCCCGCGGGCCTGTCCGCCGCATGCTGCGCGGGATGGTAGCCGATCGTGGTGCAGGGTTGCAACCCGGCGGCCAGCGATCACCAACACGTCGAAACTATCCCGGTTTACTGAGGTTCAGGGTCCGTGGCTGATGGAACGATGACCGCGCAGGCGGACGGCTGTCGGCACCAGGGGGACACGATCGTTGACGTCGATTTGTCGCAGCGCCCGTTCATCGGTGATGGCGGTGACATTCTATAGCGGTCGAAACACTGGTGATTGCGACCGGCGCGCAGGCGAATGGCTGGATGGGCGAGCAGGAACTTGGCGGCAGTGTGGTGCGCGTTATGACGCACGGCTTTTATCGCGGCAAGAAGGTGGAAAGGTAATATATGGTTAACGCGCCCCGAGAAGCGCTGTACCTGACCACCGCGAACATCGTGACCTGATCCACCGCCGCACCATCTGCGCGCCGAAAGATTCTTCCTGGGTGAGTGGACCCCGGCTGTCCGCCAATCCGAAGATCGTTTGTGGAACAAGCGCGTCGACCGTTTTGTGAGCGTTGGTCTCGTCGGGGTCGATTTGATCGACACGGTAACCGGCGAGGCGAGCCATGAGCCTATCGATGGCGGGTTATGATCGGCCACAGCCCGTCAACCGAGCTGTTCATAAGTGTTGCCGCTGAGGACGGCTATCTGGCGGTGACGCCGGGGACGTCGTTGACGTCGATTCCGGGGTGGAGTCTGGTGGCGGTGACCGACAAGGTCTATTCGCACCGCGGTGGCGTTGCATGGCGCTGGATGCCGAGCGGTTTCTGGCCGAGGCGGGGAGAAGGCGTCAAGTATCCGGCAGTTGTGGCCGGTATTGAACGATTGTCTGCGATAGTGGTCAAACCAAACTTATAATCCCCGTTCAAATGAGCGAAGCCGAGACACGCTTGGGAAGTACCACAGCGTCTCGACTTCGCTCGGACAGGAACGGAAATAGAGGATGGTCTCCAATCCACGCCAACCCATCCTTGGTCTTGGTGAATCATTGTGGTCGCGTCAGCAGTCCCAGAACACGTTCAGTCAGCCACCCCCGCCATCGCCGGCTTAAAGTCGTGCGACGGCGATTGTCCAGCCGTTCGACCGGACTGCGCCGGATTGCAATTTTCGACAAACGCTGCTGTACGGTCGCCGGCAGGCGATGGTGGATCGTGGCGGTAGGTAGGGTAGCGCCGCATTCAAGCGCGCGGTAGGTTGTCGGGTGGCGCGCGTCTAGTGCGACAGCCCGCGGGCCAGCTTGACGTCGATTTCCGCCCTGAGTAGCCGGAGCAGGCTTTTGATCGGTCAGCCGCGACAGGTAGCGCACGTGGTTGGGCGGCGGGGCAGTGCGGGTTCGTCGGCCTTATCGTCGGCGCCGCCTTCAGGTCCACACGGATTATGACCATCAGTTCGTCCAAGGCAAGCGGCTGGTGGAGCAGAAAGCGCGCTGGCGGTTGCCAACCGCCGTAGAAGGCGACGATGCGGGTGAGGTGAGCGGCGCAGAAAGGCGGCGACTGCGGCGGCGACGCCGGGGCGCTGGTCTCAACCGCCGTTTTCGCCCTCAAGTCGCCGATGCCGCGGCGGTCGAAGCGGAAGACGGCGACCGCCAGGCAATGCCAGCCAGCATCGCCATGCCGCGACGCGCGCCGCCAGATCATTGCCCGATCGATGAGCAGGTCGGCGGTGCCGGGCGTTCGAGCGCCAGGCGAGCGGCGCTCGCAGGAATAGCTGATGCCGGCATGTTCGGCGTGGCGAGGGCCGGTGAAGACGGTGTCAGAAGCATCCGCGGCTGGCGTGCGCAGCCAAAGAAAGGGGTTCCGGCGATCGCGCCTGGCGCCAGCGCTGGGGTGTGACGATGCGTGAGCGGCCGGCTCAGACCGGCGCTGCCGGGTCCCATCGCGGCGACAGCGCTTCAGGCGAGGTGGAGAGCGGCGCGGTCGCGCCCGGCTTGCAGGTTATCGATCGACGAGGCCAGCCCGGCTTCGCCGAGACGCGGGCACCAGCGTGGAGCAGCGAGACGCGCCACCGACGGGGGCGAGGCGCCACCGGGCGGCGGCTTTGCGGTGGTCGATCAACGCCGCCGCGTAGCGAGGCGACGATCACCTGGCATCGAGCGTCGCGGCAACCTTGGCGAGCGCTTCCGCCAACCCCACGAGGTCGGCGTCGATGAGCGGAAACGGAGGCTTTCATTGGCCGGGGAGACTGGGAGAACGGCAGGACGGCGCAGCCAGCGCATCAGCACCAGGGTGCGCCGGTGGTTCGCTCGAACAGCGGCGGACGAACAACACGGTGGCGCGTCGGGTGCTGGAGCATGGATAGTTCGAGTGGTGGAGGTGATTTCAGAGTTTCTCATCCGCCGCGCAGCCGATCTCACCGTCGCGGAAAACGCCACGGCGAGATCCGGCCCGCCGGATGCGACATGAGGATAGTGCGACTTTCCATCGCCGCGTTTGAACAGCAACGAGAACGCCGGCAACGGCTAGTAGGCTTCAAAATTTTTCAGCAGCTCGATTTCGCATTAACATGATAGTGATGCCGAGGTGATCTTCCATGAATAGAACCGCCGTGACCTGCATCGACCGAACTCTGCAAAGGCGCCAGATACGCTGTCAGTTGGGTTGATGGCGGCCCGGTCTTCGCCGAGGCCGGAGGACGTCGGCGTATAGGGCGGAAGGTTGTGGCGTCAGACGGTATCGGGTGCGTCACTTGGCCTTCCTGGGGTAGGCGGCGAAGGCCCTGAATGGGCCGGTCCCCATGCCGCGATGCGCGACGGAGCCACGATCCGCCACACAGGATCGGCGGTTCATCCGTCGCGCTTGTAGTGCCGTCGTTGCCCAGCGCCGGCACCGACGTTGTCGCACGCCCGCCCAGACGCAGACGACGCCGAACAGCGTCGCCGACGCGATGAGGCGGTCCCGGGTGGAAGGCTGGACTTATCCTCGAGCACGTGCGGCTGGGCGCAGCCGATTCGTGAACTGCGCTGCGACCGGCGTCCCGTCGATGCGCGCACAGCCCCACGCAGGCAATCGCGCGCCCCCGTCATGTTAGCGCGGGGCGCCTTCGGCTTCAGCTGGCGTAGATTTCGGTGGAGGGCAGCCCGGGGCATCGCCATGCAGATAGCCGAATATCGACGACATCCTTTTGCCTTGCGCCGCATCGCGCGCCAAGGACTCGCTCACCAGGCGTCACGATCCGCCGCCAGATCAAGCCAGTGGCGGTCGCCGGCGCGGTTCACCCGGCACACCAGGCTGGCAGGCGAGCAGCGCGGCGGTGAGGGCTTCTTCGCTGGGGTGCGCAGACGGGGTAGAGCGTCAGGACGCGCTGGGGCCTGCTGGCGATTGCGGAAAGCGCTCGCGTAACCGCAAGCAGGTCGCCATCAAACAGTGGTCGGATCGTGCTGCACCAGCTGGTGTGAGGCCCGAGGCGCGGCCGGCTGATCCCAGCGGCAGCCATGCGGTGATGTCGCCCGCGCGGCCCTGCGCGTCGATCCGTCCCTCCGGCAAAGCCACGCTCGAGTAGTCGAACCACGCCGCGCGATCGAAGGGTGACGCAAAGCCATCCGCGCGCCGTCGCGGGGAGCCGCACATCATTAGCGTGATGTTCACCGCGTTCCTGCATGGTGTCGCCCTATCACTGCACTCCTAACAGCCGATGACCAAAGCCAGAAACCCATCTTCCAGGCCGATCGACCATTCGCCCGTTGCGGCGCCGCGGAGTTGGTCTGGATGGTCACCCGGGCTGAACCGACAGCCGAGGTCGGTTGTCGGCGTGGTTGCGCGAGCAAGCGGCGGCCGGGTGAGCGGGCGCCTTGCTCTGCCCGATGCCATTGCGGCGGCGCGCGTGGCTGATCCATGGCACCCGTCAACCTGCCGCTTAGGTCCGCAGGTCAGCATATCCCGGTTTCGACAGCGGGCATGTTGCCCACCATTCATGCCGGGGGAGATGCTCGGCAACGACTTGCCCGCGGCTGCATGGTGCGCGATCGATCGCCGAGGTAATCACTCGGCGCGGTAGGCGGCTGGGGTGCCGCCGCAGGCCGATCCCGACGACCTCGTGCGTCGCGATCCTCTACAACCAAAGCGGATCGACGGGGAGGCCCAGGCGTGATGCCCGCCACGCCAATTTGTGGCTGGGGGCAGAAGGCGTGTCCTATCTGAGTTGACGCCAAGACCGCGCGCCGGTGCTGCCGCTGAGCTGATTACGGCAGAACCAGTTGCTTTCGAGCTGGTATGCCGGGGCGACGGTCGCGCCGACCATCTGACGCCGCGCGACGTCGTGAAGGCGGTGGCGCGGCACCGGCGACGACGCCGGAAAAGTCAGTGCAACCAGAGAGCGACTGGCCCGGCGAGGCGGTAGCGCGCCTCGCGCAATCCGCGGCGGCGCGCTCACACTCGCCGATCGATGCGTGATGGCGGCGACTTTCCACGCCGCCCACCCGATGGTCGGCCGACCGAGGCCTTCGTCTGACTTGGCTCGAACCAAAGCTCGTTGCCGATCATCCGCTGACGTCGATGGCCGCGCGATCCCGCATGCCGAGCCCTGCGTGCCGGCCCCGATCGGATGATCACCGCCGACGAGGAACCGGGCGAATTGGCATTGCGGGCCGTTGGAGCAGGCGAGGTTATTGCGCGATGCCGAGCGCACCGCCGAGCGCTTAAACCGCGCCGCAGCGTTACCTGATATGAGGCACGGCGGTGTGGTCGGCGACGTCACCGCGACGCCAACGGCCTTCTCTATTTTGTCGGTCGCGACGAGGATGATCAAGACCGGCGGCATCGCGTCAGCCCGACCGAAGCCGAGGACGTCGCGGTCGTCTGATTTAGCGGTCGCGCTCGGGGCTCGATCCGCGGCTGGGGCGGCGATCATCCTGATCGTGCGGCGGCAGGTGGAGAAGACGGGGTGCAGCTGAGCGTTTTCGGCAGCCAGTGAACCTCCCCCATGCAGCGATGATCGAAGTGGTGGATATGCCGCCTCCGGCAATCCCAACGGCAAGCTCGACCGCGTGGCGATTGCCGCCGCTTGGTCGCCGGGGCAGCCGCCGCCAGATGACGACGGATGCCAGTCGATACGCCGCTGATATGGCAGTGGGCGATACGCCGCCGTCTGTCTATGACAGCGTTGATAAGTTGAGGGTAGTTGGCTCTGGGTAGTACAATGGCGCGCCGGTCACCGCGATCGTGGCTGCATTAAGATGGTTGTCCATCCGCTGCGTTTGCCTTCTTTTGGGAAGCGGCAGGCGGCTCGTCGATTTGGCCCGATGTTGCGTCTGGCGGCGAGCTGAAAGCCGCGATCGACGCCGGAGAATGCCCGCGGGCGACGTCAGCTTTGCCGGACCCGGGCAAGCGAGACCGCGAACTGAGGCGGCGATCGCGGGCGCGACGCTCACCTGAATCGGCGGGCGAGGCCGCCGAGCGCGCTGTCGATTGCCGTGGGCGCCTGGGCCTGACGCCCAGTCTGGCGGTGCGTCAATCCCGACTTGACCCCAAGGGGTCGGGGGATGAAGATGGCGGCGGCGCCAAGCCGTTCGGGACCGATGCGGCGGAAAGTCCCGACGCTGGTGCGGCGTCTGATTATCGCCGGTGCTCGGCAGGGTTTCCATATTTTGTGGATCGCAGGCCTGATGCGGCGGCGATCGCCAGATACGCAGGCGCAGACGGTGGCTCTGGCAGCGCGGCTGGCTGACGAGATTGGGGCGACGCCGCCGCTCGTCAACCTGGGCGGCGGATGAGGGTTCTATTTTCCGGCGACCGCGGTCGATGGCTGTCGGCGCGGCGCTACGAGGTGCTGACCGAGCGGTCGCAGGTGCTGGCAGGCAGTCGTTTCGCTA
Source organism: Sphingopyxis sp. (assembly GCA_026125835.1). Lineage (GTDB taxonomy): Bacteria > Pseudomonadota > Alphaproteobacteria > Sphingomonadales > Sphingomonadaceae > Sphingopyxis. The sequence continues at coordinate 8,551 of JAHCKJ010000020.1, read as the reverse complement.
TGGAATTGGGACGCTGGCTGGCCGCCGAGGCGGGGGTGTATCTGACCCGCGTCGTCGACCGAAAGACCAGCCATGGCGAGACGTTCCTGGTCACCGACGGCGGGCTGCACCACCAGCTGGCGGCAAGCGGCAATTTCGGCACGGTCATCCGCCGCAACTATCCGATCGCGGTCGCGAACGCCTTTGACCGCGAGCCGGTCGAGACCGTTTCGGTCGTGGGCTGCCTGTGCACGCCGCTTGATCGCCTCGGTGATCAGGTCGCGTTGCCGCGCGCCGATGTCGGCGACCTGATCGCGATCTTTCAGGCGGGCGCCTATGGCGCCAGCGCCAGCCCCGCCGCCTTTTTGGGCCAGGGGCCGGCGCGCGAAATGCTGGTCTGACCGTGTAATTCTGTTCCTTATCGGGACAGTTTGCGACGGCTGCGGGGCAAACTTATCGCAAGGCTAACCGTATGTTCACCCTTTTCGCGCAAGGACGGATGCTGACGCAATGGCTGTCGTCGCGGGGATTTGCGCCCCGGCAACCGTCAGCGGCACGAAAGGTTGATTGATTATGGCTTCGTCCCCCTCGCTCCGCGCTGCCCGGGCTGCGCTGGTTTCCGGTATCGCGGCCACCGCCCTGTCGGGGTGCGCGACCGGTGGCGGCGCGGCGCCGCAGCTGCCCAGCGCGACCTTTGTCCAGAACCAGGAAGGGCCGGGCGAGGAATATATCATCGGGCCGCTCGACGAGCTCCAGATCTTTGTCTGGCGCAATCCCGAACTGGGCGGCAAGGTGCAGGTGCGCCCCGACGGACGGATCACGACGCCGCTGATCACCGACATGCCCGCAGTCGGCAAGACGCCGACGATGCTGCAGCAGGACATCAAGCTGCAGCTCAGCCAGTATATTACCGACCCGATCGTCAGCGTGATCGTCACGACGTTCAACAGCACCTTTTCGCAGCAGGTCCGCGTTGTCGGCGCGACCGAAAAGCCCGCCTCGATCCCGTTCCGCGCCAATATGACGGTGCTCGACGCGATGATTGCAGTCGGCGGTCTTGGCGAATATGCGGCTGGAAACAGAGCGCGACTCGTCCGTTTCGACAAGGGCAGCGGCAAGCAACAGGAATTCGGCCTGCGGCTGAACGACCTCATCAAGCGGGGTGACATTCGCGCCAATGTGCGGCTGCAGCCCGGCGACGTCATCATCATTCCCGAAAGCATGTTCTGAACCCCCGCCGCCCGTCACAGATTTGCCAAGGACTGACCGCAACCGATGAACAGCCTCTACGACGAATTCCGGGTGGCGCTGCACAGCGTCTGGACGCGCCGGTGGCTCGTGCTGGCGGTGGCATGGGGCATCTGCATCCTGGGCTGGCTGGCGATCGCCTCGATCCCCAACCGCTATGACAGCCGTGCCCGGTTGCTGGTCGATATCAACGAAATCCTGCCCGACGAAGCGCCCGGCGGCGCCTTTGGCGGGCGCCAGCGGATCGACCAGATTCGCGAAACGCTGACCAGCGCGCGCAATCTGGAAAAGGTCGCGGTGACGACCGGGCTGCTGCCGGCGGCTGCGAACGAGCGCGACAAGGCAGGCGCGGTCGCAATGCTGCAAAATAATATCAAAGTTGTCCCGCAACAGGATAATATCTTTGAAATTACCTCCAGCATCGCGATCGGCAGCCTGTCGGACGCCGACAATGCCAGGCTGGCATCGGGTGTGCTCGACAGCCTGATCACCGTGTTTCGCGACGACCAGCTTCGCGGCGGGCGGATGAACGCGCGCGAAGGTCTGAAATTCCTCGATGCCCAGATCGCCGACCGCGAAAAGGCGTTGCGCGAGGTCGAAGCGCGCCGTGCCGCGTTCGAAGCACAGAATATCGGCCTTATTCCCGGCGGGGCGGGTTCGCCCGCGCAGCGTGTCGAGGCGGCGCGTGCCGAACTCGGCCAGATCGATTCGCAGCTGGTGGCGGCGCAGGCGCAGCTGGCAGCCGCCAACGGACAATTGGCCGCGACCCCCGCAACGATCAACGTCCCCGGCATGGGCGGTGTTGGCGGCGGCGTGGCGCGCCAGCAGCTGGCCGGCGCGCAGAGCGAATTGTCGGCGATGCGCGCGCGCGGTCTGACCGATGCGCACCCCGATGTTGTGGCGCTGAAAAGCCAGATCGCCTCGCTGAAAGCCATCGCCGATGGCGAGGGCAATAGCGGCGGCGGTGGCGGCAACGCGCAGAACCCGGCCTATGCCTCGCTCGCCGCGATGCGCGCCGAGCGTCAGGCGACCGTCAGCGCGCTGAATGCGCGCAAGGCGCAGCTGAGCGGCGACATCGCGCGGATCACCAGCCAGCAGATCCAGAATCCCGGCATCGCGGCCGAATATGACCGCATCAACGGCGAATATACCGCGTTCAAGGCGCAATATGACAAGCTGCTGGGCCAGCGCGAACAGGTTCGCCTGCGCGGCGACGTGCAGACCGAAACCGATGCGATCAAGGTCGAACTGCTCGATCCGCCGACGAAGCCGACCAGTCCGGCGGCACCGAACCGTCCGATGTTCCTGACGCTGGTGCTGCTTGCCGGGATCGGCGGCGGGATCGGGGTCGCATTCGGCCTTGGCCAGGTGCGGACGAGCTACGCCACGGCGGCCAAGCTCGAACGCGCCAGCGGCCTGCCGGTCATCGGATCGATTACCGAGGTGGTCACCCCCGAACGCCATGTCGAGCGGCGCAAGCGGCTCGTCTGGCTTGCCGGCGGCGGCGGCGCGCTTGTGGGGCTTTATGCCCTGTTGCTGGTCGCCGAATTTATCCAGCGCGGCATGGTGGCGTGACGGGGGACGATGACATGAACGATCAACGCAAAGTCAAGCGTCCGCCCTCGCTCCTCGAACGCGCGGCCGATATGTTCGGGCTCGATCCGGCGGCCAATGCGCCGACAATCGACGTATCAAGCTTGCCGCCCGAAGCGCCGAAAAAGGCGAAGAAGGTCAAGGCCGAGCCGGTATCCGAGGTCCTGCCCCCCGAAAACGTCGGCCCGGCCGTCGAGGCGGCGCCCGCGGTCGAAACCGCGCCGACGCCCAAGCCTTCGCCACGCAAGGAAATCGCGAAGGCGGCGCCTGCGGTGGTGCCGACACGGCAAGGGACGATCGACCGCGACCGGCTGGCCGCGCACGGGATGATTGTGCCCGGAACGCCGGTTACCGGCATCTCCGAAGAATATCGCATCGTGAAGCGCGAGCTGATCCGCAATTTCGGCGGTGTCGGCAATCGTCCGGTCCTGCCACGCGGCCACCGCGTCCTGATCGCGTCGGCGAACCCCGGCGAGGGCAAGACCTTTTCCGCGGTCAATCTGGCGCTCAGCCTGGCGGTCGAGGCCGACCATGACGTGCTGCTGATCGACGCCGACATCGCCAAGCCGAGCGTGCTCGAAACGCTGGGGCTGGACGACGGTCCGGGCTTGATGGACGCGCTGGCCGATCCGCATCTGCCGGTTGGCGATTGCCTGATCCAGACCGATATTCCGGGGCTGAAGGTGATGCCTGCGGGCACCGGCCATATGCACGACACCGAATTGCTTGCGTCGGCGCGCACCGAAGCGCTGCTTGGCCAGCTCGAGACCGGGGCACCGGGGCGCATCCTGATCATCGATTCGCCGCCGGTGCTGGCGGCATCGCCCGCCGCGGTGCTGGCGGGGCATGTCGGGCAGACGATCATGGTCGTGCGCGCCGACGAAACGCTCGAATCTTCGCTGCGCGACGCGATCGGCCTGATGGGCGCGTGTCCGCATATCCAGCTGCTCCTCAACGGGGTGAAGTTTTCGCCGGGCGGTCGCCGCTTCGGCACCTATTATGGCCAAGGAGGCGCGTGATGCGCACCATCCTCTCTATCCGGCGCACCGCCACGCTGGCCGCGCTGCTGCTTTCGGGCACCGCAACGGGCGCGCACGCCCAATTTTCCGGTGATTCGGGAACCGACGATGCGACCGCGAGCACCCCGGCGGCAGAATCCGGTCGTTCGGCGAAACGGGCCGAGGCGCGTCGCGGCAAGCGACAGGTCGACGTGGTGCCGTATCTGGAAGTCGGACAGGTGCTGACCGCCGACCTGAAAAATGGTGGCGACGTCCTCACCTACACGACGGTCGCCGCGGGATTGGACGCGGCGATTGTGACGACGCGCGCCGAACTGGCGGCGACGGTGCGATACGAGCATCGCTTCGGCTGGAACGGTGGCCAGAGCGATTCGGATATTATCAGCGGCCTGGCCCGCGGCCGTATCGAGCTGGCCCGCGGCCTCAATCTGGAAGGCGGCGCGCTTGCCACGCGCACCCGCACCGACGGGCAGGGCGCCGACAGCGGCCTGTTCATCGGCGACGCCAGCAATGTCGCCAATCTCTATTCGGTTTACGCCGGGCCAACATTGACGCGCCGCATCGGCGGGCTAGACGTCGGGGCCGGCTATCGCTTCGGCTACACCAAGGTTGACGTCGATACGCCCGCGATCCTTGCTCCGGGCAGCCAGCCGCAGGACATTTTCGACAGTTCGACGAACCATGTCGCCTGGGCGAGCGTCGGCGCGCGTCCCGGCGCGCTGCCGTTCGGCTGGCAGCTGTCGGGCGGTTACGAGCGCGAGGATGCGAGCCAGCTCGACCAGCGGTTCGAGGGAAAATATGCCCGCGCCGATGTGACGGTGCCGATCGGGCCGACTGTCGCGCTGCTCGGCGGCGTGGGTTACGAGGATATCGAAATCGGCCAGCGCGATCCGGTTCTCGACGTAAATGGCGTGCCGGTGCGTGACGCCAATGGGCGCTTTGTCACCGACAAATCGACCCCGCGCCAGCTGTCGTTCGACACCGACGGACTGATCTGGGACGCCGGGGTGATGTGGCAACCGAGCCGCCGCACGTCGGCGACGGCCCGCGTCGGGCGCCGTTATGGCGATACCATCTATACCGGCAGCTTTTCCTATCGTGCCGACCATGCGACGACGTTGCAGATCGGCGTGTATGACGGGCTGTCGAGCCTGGGCCGCGGGGTTTCGGGCGGGTTGGCGGCGCTGCCGACCCAGTTCGACCCGACGCGCAACCCGATCGGCGGCAACATCAACCCCTGCGTTTTCGGACAGCAAGGCGGCGGATGCCTGACAAACCAGCTCGGCAACGCGACGTCGGCACAATATCGCAGCCGCGGGGTTCAGGCGACGATGGCATCGCGCTACGGACGCTGGAGCTACGGTGTCGGGCTGGGTTACGATCAGCGCAAGCTGCTCGCCCCGCTGCTCTCGCCGATCGGCAGCCTGAACGGCATCACCGACGAAAGCTATTATCTGTTCCTGACCGCAGGCCGCCAGCTCGATGCCGATTCCGATCTCAGCCTGTCAGGCTATGTCAATTATTTCGACAATGGTGCGCCGGGGGCGAGCGACGTGCAGTCGGCCGGTCTGTCGGCCGCCTATTCGCGGCGTTTCTGGCGCCGGTTGACCGGCACCGCGGCCGCCAGCCTGAACGCCTTTGACCAGGATGGCTTCAACAGCCAGCTTATCGGTTCAGCTTTGGTGGGACTGCGTTACAACTTCTGATCCCGAACAGGAATTTTGCGATGTACGATCAGTTCTATGGCTTCACCGGACGTCCGTTCCAGCTGACGCCCGATCCGCATTTCTATTTCGAAAGCGGCACGCACCGCAAAGCCATGTCCTATCTGGGCTATGGCCTGGCGCAGGGTGAGGGCTTTATCGTCATCACCGGCGACGTCGGCGCCGGCAAGACAACGCTGGTCGGCCATCTGATGAACACGATCGATGCCAACCGGCTGACCGCGGTCAAGCTGGTATCGACGCAGGTCGAGGGCGACGATCTGCTCCGCCTGGTCGCCGAACAATTCGGGATCGAATGGGAAGGCGAGAGCAAGGCCGAACTGCTGCGGTCAATGGAGCAATATCTGCGCGAACAGGCGCGCGCGGGCAAACGCACGCTGTTGATCGTCGACGAGGGGCAGAATCTGGCGATTTCGGCGCTCGAAGAACTCAGGATGTTGTCGAATTTCCAGCTCGGCGGTCATTCGCTGCTGCAAATTTTCCTGCTTGGCCAGCCGGAATTTCGTCAGACCTTGTTCCATTCGCCGACGCTGGAACAATTGCGCCAGCGCGTGATCGCGACGCATCACCTCGACCCGATGGAGCCCGAGGAGGTCGAACCCTATATCCTCCACCGCCTCGGCAAGGTCGGCTGGACGGGCAATCCCAGCTTCAGCCCCGACGCGTTCGAGGAAATTTTCGATTACAGCGAGGGCGTGCCGCGCAAATTGAACGTGCTGGTCAGCCGCCTGCTGCTGTACGGCGCGGTCGAACAGATGACGCGGATCACCGCGCAGAATGTGCGGTCGGTGGTCGCCGAGATCGAGGCCGACCGTGGCATCGACGCGTCGACGCTGGCGCCGCTGCCGGTGGATGAGGTCGTCGCGGCGGCCGCGAATGCGGTTGCCCCCACGCCCGCTCCCTTTGCTGCGCCCACGCCCGCCAATGAAACCGCGGCGGAATGGCCCCAGCGTGTTGCCGACGACCGCCCGCCCTTTGCCGCGCCGCCGGCCGAAGCCGATGCGCTGGAATTGACCGTCGATGCGAAGCCCGCCGAGCCGGCGATCGATCCCGAACAGCTTGCCGCGCTCGAAGCGCAGGTCGCGTCGCTTGAGGAACGGCTGGTCGAACAGGATGCCGCGCTGCGCCGTGTGCTCGACCTGCTGATCGAATGGGTCGAGCGCGATCCGGAGAATGCGCCGAACCCGGCGACGTCGAAGACCTGGGCGGCCTGACAGCGGTCGCGAAATCGGCTATCCGGTCGACGAAGGTGAAAGAAGATGCAAAACGGCCTGTCGGTCGATGTCGAGGACTGGTTCCAGGTCGGCGCCTTTGAGCGTACGATCGACCGCGCCGACTGGCCGACGCTCGAGTGCCGCGTCGAGACGAATTGTGACGCGGTGTTGCAGATTTTCGCCGATGCGGGCGCCAAGGGGACCTTCTTCACCCTGGGCTGGGTTGCCGAACGCTATCCGGCGCTGATCAAGCGCATCGTCGGCGCGGGGCATGAGCTTGCGAGCCATGGCTATGACCACAAGCGCGTGTTCAACATGACCGCGGACGAATTTGCCGCCGACCTGAAACAGACGCAGGCGATCCTCGAGGATCTGGGCGGCGTCGCGGTGCGCGGCTATCGTGCGCCGAGCTTTTCGGTCGATACGCGCACCCCCTGGGCGCATATGGTCCTCGCCGAACAGGGCTATGCCTATTCGAGCAGCGTCGCGCCGGTCGTGCATGACCATTATGGCTGGCCGCAAAGCCCGCGCCATGCGTGGCGGCCGGTGCCGGGCAGCGAGCTGGTCGAATGGCCGGTGACGACGGCGCGCATTGCCGGGCGAACGCTGGCGGCGGGGGGCGGGGGCTTCATGCGGATGCTGCCCTATGGCTTCACGCGCTGGGCGATCGCGCGGATGAACGCCGATGGGCATCCTGCGATCCTCTATTTCCACCCGTGGGAAATCGACCCCGGCCAGCCGCGCGTTGTCGATGCGCCGATCAAGTCGAAAATCCGTCATTACAGCGGCTTGTCGGCCATGGCTGGCAAGCTGAAAAAGCTGCTCGCCGATTTCGAATGGACGCGCGCCGACGCGTTGCTCGCGGCGCAGCAGCAGCGCGCCGAGCCGTGGCGCGCCGCGGCGTGAATGCGCCGACGCGTCCGGTGATGCAGGGCTTTTCCGGCGCGCCGCTGTCCGACGCGGCGGCATGGGACGCCTATGTCGCGGCGCATCCGCAGGCGACTCCCTTTCACCGCCGCGCCTGGTGCGAGGCGATCACCCGGGCGACCGGGCATCAATGCCATCTGGTGACGGCGCGCGATGCCGAAGGGAGGCTGACCGGCCTGTTGCCGCTGCACCATGTCCGCTCGCCGCTGTTCGGGCAGGCGCTGGTCGGGAGCGGCTTTGCGGTCGATGGCGGCATCTTGGCCGATGACCCGGCGGTGGCGGCGACGCTGGCCGAGGGGGCGGCGGCGATGGCGCAATCGCTCGGTGTCGCTTCGGTCGAACTGCGTGGCGGGCCGCAACCGGAAGGCGAGGGCTGGCGGCGCGAAGAGGGCGTTTATGCCGGTTTCGCGCGCGATCTCGCCAGCGATGACGATGCCGAACTGCTCGCGATCCCGCGCAAGCAGCGTGCCGAAGTGCGCAAGGTGCTGGACAGCGGATTGACCGTGACCAGCGGACGCGATGCGGGCGAGCGGCGCGATCATTACCACGTCTATGCGACCAGCGTCCGCAACCTCGGGACGCCGGTGTTCCCCAAAGCCCTGTTCGATGCGGTGCTCGATGCGTTCGGCGACGATGCCGACATATTGACCGTGCGGCAGGACGGGAAACCCGTCGCGAGCGTGCTCAGCCTCTATTGGCGCGGCACGGTGATGCCCTATTGGGGCGGCGGGATCGCCGACGCGCGGCGGCTGCGCGCCAATGAACTGATGTATTTTGCGCTGATGCGCCATGCGCGCGAGAAGGGCTGTACGCGCTTCGATTTCGGGCGGTCGAAGGTGGGCACCGG
>JAHCKJ010000002.1 GCA_026125835.1 Sphingopyxis sp. | reverse complement strand
CGAGCTACCCGACGGCACCGATTTCATCGCGCTGCCCGGCGGCTTTTCCTATGGCGACTATCTCCGCTCCGGGGCGATGGCGGCGCGCTCGCCGATCCTGCGCGCGGTCAGCGCCGCGGCGGTGCGCGGCGTCCCGGTGCTCGGCATCTGCAACGGGTTCCAGGTGCTCACCGAGGCGCAGCTGCTCCCCGGCGCGCTGATGCGCAACGCGGGCCTCAACTTCGTCTGCCGCACCGTGCCGCTCAAGGTCGAGAACAGCCAGTCGCTGTTTACCGCCGGCTACAATGCGGGTGAGGAAATCCACATCCCGGTCGCGCATCACGACGGCAATTTTTTCGCCGACGCCGAAACGCTCGACCGCATCGAGGGCGAGGGACGCGTCGCGTTCCGCTATGCCGACAGCGTCAACGGGTCGGCGCGGGATATCGCGGGCGTTCTCAACGACGCGGGCAATGTGCTCGGCATGATGCCGCACCCCGAACGCGCGATCGACCGCGCGCATGGCGGCACCGACGGGCTACGCCTGTTCGAGGCGGCGCTCGGCGTCCTCGCCTGAAGGTTCAGGCGACACTGTCTTGCTCCGGCGCGGTCGCAACCACGGCAGCGCGAGCGCCAGCACCAGCGGCGCCGCCATCGTATTGCGCAGGTCGTGCCAATGTTCCGCCGGGTCGCACACGCCGCCCTGCAGCAGCTCCATCTGGTGATCGAGCCATTCGCCGGTCAGCGCGGCGGCCAGCACCACGACCACCGCCGCGACTGACCCTCACGACCCGCGCCACACAATGCGCACGCACAGGAACAGCGCGATCGCGACATAGATATGCAGCGCGTCGCGGCTGACGCCGGTCAGGTCGACCAGCCAGATTTTCGCGGCGTGAAACATGTGGGGGATAGTGTCCTGCAAATTCAGACCTTGGCAGCGAATGGCGTAAAATCGGTGCCTTCGTCGAATACATCGACACCCTCGCGGCGCTTCAACGCGCCGACCACGACATAGGTTGCGGGCGTCAGCGCCGCCTCCCACGCGACCTTCAGCGCCCAGTTGGTCGCCATCACCATAAACACCTGTTCGGTTTCCCAGATGCCCAGAAAGGCGATGGGGTAAAAGATCAGGCTGTCGATCCCCTGGCCGACGATCGTCGATCCGATTGTGCGCATCCACAGGAAACGACCCGCCGTCGCCACCTTCATCCGTGCCAGCACATAGGAGTTGACGAACTCGCCGGCCCAAAAGGCGGCGATCGACGCGAGGACGATCCGCCACGCGCTGCCGAACACGCTGTCGTAAGTGGCCTGGCAGACCGCGCCGCTGCCGCCCGTTGCGCCCGATTTCAGGGTCAGGCTTTCGGTGCCGCTGCACCACCAGTCCTGCGCGGGGGGCATCGCCAGCACGACCCAGCTCATTACCGCCATGAAAATCAGCGCGCCGAACCCGGTCCAGATCACCCGCCGCGCGCGGGCATAGCCGTAAACCTCGGTCAGCACGTCGCCGATGACATAGCTGACCGGAAAAAACAGGATGCCGGCGCCAAAGGTCAGCGTGCCGACGGTCGACAGCTTCGACGCGCCGATGATGTTCGACAGCAGCAACACCGCCACGAAAGCGGCCATCACCAGGTCGTAATAACGGAAATGGCGGACCGCCGACGCACTGACTGGCTGCGGCTTGGCGGTCGGGGCGGGGGATTCGGTCATCGGCTCGCTGCTTAACGCGCTTTGCAGCCCGCGCAAACCGCGCTATTCGCCGCCGCGCGTACCAGCGCCGCGCGCCCGTAGCTCAGCTGGATAGAGCACCCGCCTTCTAAGCGGGTGGTCGCAGGTTCGAATCCTGCCGGGCGCGCCATCGCCGCCGATTGCCATTCGCGCCGGACCAATTATCAAGCGGGGCCATGCCGACCGAAATCCTCGCCGTCCTGCTGGGCAACGCACGCCCCTTTCGCCGCGACGAGCGCAGCGCGATCGACAAGCGGCCTGTAGTGGACAGCGTCGCGATCGATGCCACGGGTCTCGTCGGCGACGAGCAGGCCGACCGCAGCGTCCATGGCGGCATCGACAAGGCGATCCACCACTATCCCGCCGACCATTATGACTGGTGGCGCAGCCATTTGGGCGATCATTCGCTGCTCGATGCGCCGGGGGCGTTTGGGGAGAATATCTCGACCGCCGGCCTCGACGAAAGCAACGTCTGCCTCGGCGACCGCTTTCGGCTTGGCAGTGCGCTGGTCGAGGTCAGCCAGGCGCGCCAGCCATGCTGGAAACTCGACCATCGGTTCGGTTCAAAAGGGGTGATGGCCACCGTGGTGAAGACGCGGCGGACCGGCTGGTATTACCGCGTTCTCGAAGCGGGAGCGGTGCGCGCGGGCGATGATCTTGTGCTGGTCGACCGGCCCTGGCCCGAATGGCCGCTGGCCTCGCTGTTCGGCCTGCTGATCGGCGGCGAGGCGAAGGACCGCCCGGCCGACCTCCGCGCGCTCCGCGACGTGCCGGTCCTCGCCGAGACATGGAAAGTCCGCCGCGCCAAGCTGGCGGAGCAATATGGGTTGGATATTTAGAGGCTCGCAGGGCCGTCGCCGGGATTGCGAGACGGGACAAGGCCTGTGTCAGCCCAAGTCCATCATATTTCAAGGGCGCCCGGTTTCGCTGCGAGCCATCGCGCCAGCTTCGCCACATCCTCGGCACCGAAATGCAGCCCCAGCTTGCTGCGCCGCCACAAGATGTCGTCCGCTGTCTGCGCCCATTCCTGATCGACCAGCCACGCCGCTTCGGCGACGCTCAGCCCGTGCGCAATTTCGCCGCCGAGCGCATCCCAGCTGTCGGCGTCGCCCAGCCAGCGGCGCGCGTCGGTGCCATAGGCCTTGACGATGCGGTCGACGGTGTCGGTGGTCAGGAACGGATGCGCCAACTTGAGCTCCGCCTTGAGCGCCGCCGCGCCCGTGACCGGGAAGTCGCCGCCGGGCAGCGGTGCCTTCGCAGTCCAGCGCTTGCCGGTCAGCGCCGCGACATGGCCGGTCAATTCATCGACCGCGGCCTCGGCGACATGGCGATAGCTGGTGATCTTGCCGCCATAGATGGTGAGCAGCGGTGCGCCTTCGGCAAGGTCGAGGTCGATGCGATACCCGCGCGTCGCCGCTTCGGGCCGCCCCGACCCGTCCTCGATCAGCGGCCGCACCCCCGAATAGGTCCACACGACATCGGCAGGGGTAATCGCTTCGCGAAAATACAGGGTGGCGCCCTCGCACAGATAGGCGATTTCCTCGTCGCTCGCGCGCGCCTCGCTCGCCGGACCGTCATGATCGACGTCCGTGGTGCCGATCAGCGTGAAATCGCGCTCATAGGGGATGGCGAAAAAGATCCGCCCGTCGGGAAGCTGGAAGAAATAGGCATAATCGTGCCGGAACAGCCGCCGCACGACGATATGCGACCCGCGCACCAGCCGCATCGCATGATCGGGTTCGGCATCGGCGCGCTTGAGCAGGTCGAGCACCGCCGGACCTGCGGCGTTGACAACGCTGCGGCCGGTGAAGCGATAGTTGTGCCCGTTGGCGCAGCTTGCGTCGACCACCCACAGCCCGTCCTCGCAGCGCAGCATGTCGGCGCGCGTGCGGGTACGGACCTTCGCGCCGTGCTTCGCCGCATCGCGCGCATTCAGGACGACCAGCCGCGCGTCGTCGACCCAGCCGTCCGAATATTCAAAGCCATGGGTATACGGAGGCTGCAACGGTTCGCCCGCAACATGGCGCCTGAGGTCGATCGAGCGCGTCGCGGGCAATTTCTTGCGCCCGCCGATATGGTCATAGAGGAACAGCCCGAGCCGCAGCAGCCAGCGCGGACGCAGCCCCGCGCGATGCGGCAAAACAAAGCGCAGCGGCCAGATGATGTGCGGTGCGATGCCCCACAACGTCTCGCGTTCCTTCAGCGCCTCGCGCACCAGGCCGAACTCATAATGCTCCAGGTACCGCAGCCCGCCGTGGATCAGCTTGGTCGATGCCGACGATGTGCCCTGCGCCAGATCGCCCGCCTCAAGCAGCAGCACGCGCGCCCCGCGCCCCGCGGCATCGCGCGCCACCCCGGCGCCGTTGACGCCGCCGCCGATGATGATGACGTCATAGGGCTGGGCGCTGCCTGGCATGGCGCTCTCCCTAAGACAGCCGCGCCGGTTTTGCCAAGGGGGCGTCTTCGATGAAGGGGGGTCATCGACCGCGGTGGACAGCGGCGCGGTTGACGGCAAAAGTCGCCAAGGGTTCCGGCAGGGGGAGAGGATCATGCGGCGTTGGCCGAAACGGTGGTACAGGGGGGTGCTCGGGATCGCAGGGGTGTGCGCTGCGGCCGCCAGCCCTGCGGCGGCGCAACCCGCGATGCTCGATCCCGCGACGCTGGAGGAATATATCGCCTTCCTGTCGCTGCCCAACGACGCCGCGAACCCCGCCGATGCGCTCGCCAATGCGCGCTTCGTTCAAGCGATGATGCAGCGGCGCGGCATCGCATCCGAACTGCTCTACGATCCCGACCGCAAGGCACCGCCTGCGGTGTTCGGCGAGGTCAAAACCCCCGGCGCCACCAGGACGATCGTCTTTTACGCCCACTATGACGGCCAGCCGGTGGTGCCCGAACGCTGGGCGCCGGGGCTCTCGCCCTTTCGCCCGGTCGCCATCTCGCGCCCGATCGAACAAGGCGGCACGGTGCTCGGCCCATGGTCGCCCGGTGCAAACTTTCCGACCGGCTGGCGGCTCGCGGCGCGCAGCGCCGCCGACGACAAGGCGGGGGTCATGGTCGCGCTCAACGCCTTTCGGGACGCTGCCGGAACCGCCGCGCGGCTGGGCGTCAATGTGAAATTCTTTTTCGAGGGCGAGGAGGAAAAGGGGTCGCCGAACCTGCGCGCGATCCTGCACACGCATAGCGACAAGCTCGAAAGCGACCTCTGGGTCATGGTCGACGGCCCGCGGCATACCGAGGGCTATCGCGCGATGGTGCTGGGGGTGCGCGGCGTTGTCGATGTCGGCATCACCGTTTACGGTGCGAAGCGGCCGCTGCACGCCGGAAATTACGGCAATTGGGCGCCGAACCCGGCGTTGCAGCTCGCGGCGCTGCTCGGCAGGCTGAAGGATGGCGACGGGCGCATCCGGATCCCCGGCTTCTACGACGACGCAGTCCCGGCGACTGCCGCCGAACTCGCTGAAATCGCCAAGGCGCCGTCGATGGACGCGACGCGGCAGACCCTGGGCATTGCGCGGACGCAAGGCGGCGGCAAGCCGCATGGCGAACTGGTGCTGCTGCCGGGGATCGAGATCACCGGGCTGCGCGCGGGGGCAACCGACGCGAAGGCGGCCAACGTCATCCCGACCGAGGCCGAGGCGCGGCTCGACATGCGGCTGGTCAAGGGCGACCGCATCGATCGCCAGCTCGCCCGGCTGGTGCGCTTTGTCGAAGCGCAGGGCTATCTGGTCCTCGATCGCACCCCGACCGCAGAGGAGCGGCTGGCGCATCCGCTGATCGCCAAAATCACCTCGGGCTTCGGCTATGAAGCGCAGCGCACTTCGCTGGACGAACCGATGGTGATGCGCGTCAAACATCTGCTCGAACGCGTGTCGCCCGACCGGCTGGTCGTCGTGCCGTCGACCGGCGGCAGCCTGCCGCTGTCGCTGTTCGCGCACGAGCTCGGCGCGCCGATGGTCACGATCCCCGTCGTCAACGCCGACAACAACCAGCATGGCGAGAACGAAAATGTCGACCCGGCATTTCTGGCCGAAGGCATCGCGAATATCCGCGCGATCATGGAGGACGATTTCCCGTCCTCCTGACCGCGCGGACTGTGCCGACGACTGGGCTCAGCGCGGGTTTTGCCTGGCCGCTTTCTTCAGCGCGTCGAGCACTGCGCGCCAGGACACCAGCTTGAAATTCTGGGCGGCGGGCGCGTTGTCGCCATCCTGCGCGACGAACAGGCCTTGCGGATATTTCGCGCCGAAATTGCCGAGCGCCAACGCGATGCCGTCGGTTTCCTCGGTCGCGCCAACGTCGCCCGCGGCAATCCGGAAACGACCGGCGGGCGTCACATCGGGCAAGCGGTACAGCGCATAGGCGTTGTCGCCCTGGCTGGAGGCCACCAGCCAGCCGCCGTTGCGGCCGCGCGGGGCAATTGCCAGCCCCTCGACGTCGGCGACCAGATGAACGCCATCGACCGCGGCGACCAGCTTGCCCGTGGTTTCTCCCGTCTGGCGCAGGTCGAATGCCCAGATGCCGCGATCTTCCTCGCCGACATACAGCGTCGCCGTGCGTTCATCGACGACGCAGCCCTCGGTTTGCGTTTCCAGCGCATAGCTCTGCACGATCGTGCCGACCGGTTCCGCACCGCGAAGGTCGAGCCGGACCCGGTGGATCGCGCCATGTTTCAGGACGGAAAAGGCATGGATGTCACGCCCCGACCGCATCAGGCAAACGCCATAGGCTTCGCCGGCTCCGCCCGGCGCCGAACCGGCGGCGGTCAGCTTGCCGGTCTTGCCGTCGAGCCGGTAAAGCCGCAGGATCGCGTTGGCCTCGTCGTTGCGGTCGCTGGCGACCACCCAGATGCCGCGGCGGCCGAGGTCGACCAGATCGACATTGTTCAACCGGCCCGCCGCCTCGAAATGGCGGACCTGCCCGTCGAGCCCGTACACATAGAGCCCCGCCTTCTTGTCGGTCGCGACGATCAGGCTGGCGTCCGGCCGGCGCGCGTTGCGCCAGATCGCGGGATCGTCGGCGGCATCGTCGTTGGCGGTGCCGACCGGGGTCGTTTCGCCCGTGGCGGTCACTTCGACCGTTTGGGCCAGGCCGGGCGCGGACAGGCCCGTCGCGGCAATGGCGGCGACGATGGCAAACGCGCGCCGCATCAGAAGGTCACCCGGATGCCGCCCGTGTAGCGGCGGCCGAAGCGTTCATATTCGATGGTGTAGATGCCAAGGTCGGGTGACGGAACCCCGCTTGCGCGGAGCAGATTGCCGGGATCGGAGAAGCGGCGGCCCGGCTTGTTGAGCAGGTTCGACGCGTCGAAATAAAGTTCGACATTGCGGTTGATGGCATAGCGCGCCGAAAAATCCATCTCGTCGTCGGCGGCCCAATAGGTGTCGCCCGCATCGGTCAGGTCGTCGGCGATGCCGTCCAGCCATTTCGACCGCCGCTGATATTGCAGGCGAAGCGACAGGCCGTATTTTTCGTAATAGACCCCGGCGTTGTAAACCAGGTCGGACGTGCCGGGCAGCCGCACCTTGCGCGCCGGCACGGTGCCGATGGCGGGCTTTGTGACCTGGCTGTCGTTCACGGTGACATTCGCTGAAATGCCGAACCCGCCCATCCATTCGGGCATCCCCAGACTGTCGGTCCAGGGTTCCAGCTGAAGCTGCGCTGCTGCTTCCAGCCCGAAAATGCGTCCGTCGCCGCCATTGGTGATACCGGAGAAGGCATATCCCGACCGGTCGATGCCGCCCTCGTTGAACACATCCGACCCGAAGGTGCGCCGCTGCGTGTACAGCACATCGTCGACCTTTTTGTAAAAGGCACCGACCATCAGATAGCCCTGCGGACGGACATACCATTCCAGATACGCGTCGACGCCATAGGCGCGCTCGGGCTTCACCGCGGGGTTGCCGCCGGAAATCGTCTGGTTGGCATCGTTGATCGTGACGTTGGGGCGCAGCTGGTCATAATCGGCGCGGGCGGCCCCGCTGTTGAACGACAGGCGGAATTTCTTGGTGTCGTCGACGTTATAATTCAGATGCAGGCTGGGGAACGCCAGCGTCTGCGACGCCTCCGCGGTCACCGGACCGGTGACCCCGGCGATCGTCGCTTGGGCGATGCCGCGGTTCGTCAGATGCTCGACGCGCACGCCGCCCAGGATGCTGCCCCAGTCGTAACGCACCGTGCCCATGGCAAAACCGGCAAAGACCTGTTCGCGCACGTCATAGATGTTGCCGGTGTTGGGCGTGAAAACGAAATTCTGCCGTGCGGCGTCGGACACCTGCTGCATCCGGGCCGTATCGAAATAGCGGAAGGTGTAGCCCATCGGGATTTTGCCCAGGAACGGTCTGTCGAGCGAGAACAGATTATAGGTGGTCGGGATACCGACGCTGTTAAACTGTGCCGCTGTGTTTAGCAGGATCTGGCTCTCGTCCACGGTCTTGGTCCGCTGGTCGAACTGGAACCCCAGCTTGATCGTCGCGTCGCCGCCCAAGAGCGGCAGGTCGCGCGCGACCACCAGCCGCGCGGTGTAGGCGTCGGTCGTGTCGACTGCATCCAGCACCCGCAGCGAACTCAGCGGCTTGGCGAAAGTGTCGATAGCCGTCACCGGCGTCCCGGCCTGGTACCGCGTCGGGCCGGCGAGCTGGACGGTGGTGAACAGTTTCGGCGTGTTGAAGACCGGATTGGTGAAATCATAGACGACGGTCGGGCGCAACGTCCGCGTCGACGGGCTGTCCCAGCGCGCTTCGCCGATCACCGACCGGTCGTCTTTCGACCGGGTATAATTGCCCAGCCAGTTCAGCGACCAGCCGTCCCCGAACTTGTGCGTCCCCTCCAGCGTGTTGGTCCAGATCGACTGGCGAAACGCGCGCAGCGTCGACCGCTGGTTGATGTCGATGCCGTAAACGGTCCCGGTCAACGGCGTGTTGCCGATACAGACGTCGGCGTAGCCGGTCGTGGTCGGGGTCGGATTGACGGTGGTCGGACAGGTCGCCGGACTGGCAACCAGGTCGCCCTGCCGGTCGTCGAGGTCAAAGATATAATTGTCGCGGGCCTCGTCGTCGGTGAAAATGGTATAGATCGACCGGATCGAAATGCGATTGTCGCTGTCCGGTTCCCAGTCGATACGGCCGCTCGCCGAATAGTTTTTGCGCGTCAGGCGATACAGCTTGTTTTCGGTCTCGCGCGCCCAGAAACGGGTTTCGTTGCCGGGGCGCTGGTCCTGGCTCACCCGTTCCCAGTCGATCTCGAAATTGTCGGTGACCATCCGGCGGTTGTAATAGCTGCCCGACAACAGCACGCCGATTTCACCGTCGCCGGCCGCGAACCGGTTGGACAGCACCAGCGACGCTTCATATTCGCGGCCGTTGCCCAGATCCGCTTCGCCATATCCGGCCTTACCGGCAGCGTGCAGCCCGCTATAGTCGAACGCCGACCGGGTGACGATGTTGACATTGCCTGACACGGTCTCGCCCGGCATTTCCGGGGTGACTGCTTTTGACACGATGATCTTCGACGCGATGGCGGACGGGATCGAATCGAAGCGCGCGTCGCGGCCTTCGGGGCTGACGATGTTGATCCCGTCGAACGACAGCGTCGTCCAGTAATTGGGGGCGCCGCGGAGCGAAATATAGCGCGCCTGACCCTGGTCGCGTTCGACCGCGACACCGGGCAGGCGACCGGTGGCCTGGGCGATATTCTGGTCCGGCAGGCGTCCGACCGAGTCGGACGCTGCAACGGTGACCAGCGAGTCCGAGTTCTTCTGGATGTCCAGCGCCGCGGCTTCCGACTCGGCGATCGGGCGGCTGCCGCTGACCACGATTTCGGGTGCGTCACCGGTTTCGGCCAGCTCACCGGCCTGTGCCGTAGCCGGCAAGGAAAACAGCGCGATGCTCAACGCGATCGCCGAAACCGGCGACGCTTCAATACGGTTCTTTGACAAGAGATGGCCCCCTACGAACAGGATCGTTCGCAGGTGCCCCTAGTCAGCCTTTGTTGCAGTGCAGCGCCGTTATCGTTTCCGGTCCATGATATATTCATGACGCTTTTGCGTCATATTTGCCGTCCCCCACAACAATATGTCGATGTTGGATGGGCTTGGACGTTTGCCGTCGCCGGCGGGCTACGTATGCGCGTTGCAATCGCTGCTCCGGTCCGCCATTTCGGGGGCGGATATCCAAGGGGGTAGGCGTGATCGTAAAAGTCGAAACTCTGGTGCTGTTCGGCGCGACGGGCGACCTTGCGCAGCGGATGCTCTTTCCCTCGCTCTATAATCTGCACGTCGACGGGCTGCTCGCGGACGCTTTGACGATCGTGGCGTCGGGACGTTCGACGATGGACCGCGCGGCGTCGCACGCCATGGTCCGCGCGGCGCTGGCCGAGCATCTCCCCGCCGATCGCCTCGACGACGCCCGGATCGCGGGCTTTCTGGATCGCATCGATTATTGCCCGGTCGATGCCGGGGCGGGTACCGGCTATGACGACCTTGCGGCGCTGCTCGGCGACCGGCTTGGCCGCCCGATCGGCGCCTATCTTTCGACCCCGCCATCGATGTTCGGCCCGATCGCGCAGGGGCTGAAAAGCGCAGGGATCGCCTGCGCAGAATGCCGCATCGCGATGGAAAAGCCGATCGGCCACGACCTCGCCTCGTCGCGCGAGGTGAATGCCGAGGTCGGCGACGCCTTTGCCGAAGATCGCGTGTTCCGCATCGACCATTATCTCGGCAAGGAAACGGTGCAGAATCTGCTCGCGCTGCGCTTTGCCAACATGCTTTTCGAGCCCTTGTGGAACGCGCAGGCGATCGACCATGTCCAGATCACCGTCGCCGAAACCGTCGGGCTGGAGGGCCGTGTCTCCTATTATGACGGGGTCGGCGCGCTCAAGGATATGGTGCAGAACCATATGCTCCAGCTGCTCGCGATCATCGCGATGGAGCCGCCCGCCAGCGTGTCATCGACCGCGGTCCGCGACGAAAAGGTCAAGCTGCTCCGCTCGCTGCGCAAGCTGACCGCCGACGATGTCAAGGCGCACAGCGTCAAGGGCCAGTACAGCAGCGGCGCGGTCAACGGTGGTGCAGTCACCGGCTATGCCGACGAGCTCGGCCAGCCGTCGAACACCGAAACCTTTGTTGCGATCAAGGCTTTCATCGACAATTGGCGCTGGAAAGATGTGCCCTTTTACCTGCGCACCGGCAAACGGATGCCCGAACGCAAGTCCGAAGTGCTGATCCAGTTCAAACCCGTGCCGCACAATATCTTCGCGCGCGTCGGCGCGGGCAAGCTCGACGCCAATATGATGATCATCAATCTCCAGCCCGAAGAGAATATCCGGGTCAAGGTGATGGCGAAGCAGCCCGGGCTCGACCGCGACGGGGTGAAGCTCAAAGAAGTGACGATGGACGTCTCGCTCTCGCACAGCTTTGCCGGCGAGCGGCGGCGGATCGCTTACGAACGCTTGCTGCTCGACTTCATCGAGGGCGACCAGACCCTGTTCGTCCGCCGCGACGAGGTCGAGGCGCAGTGGCAATGGATCGACTCGATCCGCGATGCCTGGGCGGCGGTCGACATGGCGCCGCAAAGCTACACCGCGGGTAGCTGGGGCCCGTCGAGCGCGATCGCGCTGATCGAACGCGACGGGGCGAGCTGGCATGATTGAACAGACAAATCCCCTCTCCCCTTGCGGGAGAGGGTTGCGCAGACTTGGCAGCTGGCTGCCTAGTCGAAGCTGGGTGAGGGGTTGCGGTCCGCAGGACCGCGCGAGCCTCTGGCTCGCAACCCCTCATCCAACTTTGCCTAACGCCTCCGGCGTAAGGCTTCGTATCCTTCTCCCGCAAGGGGAGAAGGGAAGAGGTACAGCATGACCGACCTCCACCCCACCATCGCCGCGGTTACCGACCGCATCATCGCCCGCAGCGCCCCGCGCCGCGCCGCCTACCTCGACCTCATGGACCGCCAGCGCGAGGCCGGGACCAACCGCGGCAACCTCTCCTGCGGCAATCTCGCGCACGGTTTCGCCGCGGCGGGTGACGACAAGCCGGTCATCCGCACCGGCACGGCGATGAACATCGGCATCGTCACCAGCTACAACGACATGCTGTCGGCGCATCAGCCCTATGGCCGCTACCCCGAACAGATCAAATTGTTTGCGCGCGAAGTCGGGGCGACCGCGCAGGTCGCGGGCGGTGTCCCGGCGATGTGCGACGGGGTGACGCAGGGGCAGGCGGGCATGGACCTGTCGCTGTTCAGCCGCGACAATATCGCGCAGGGTACCGTGATCGCATTGAGCCACGCGATGTTCGAGGGCGCGTTGCTGCTCGGCATCTGCGACAAGATCGTCCCCGGCCTGCTGATCGGCGCGCTGCGCTTCGGCCATCTGCCGCAAATCCTGATCCCCGCCGGGCCGATGCCCTCGGGCCTCGCGAACAAGGAAAAGCAGCGCGTCCGCCAGCTTTATGCCGAGGGCAAGGCGACGCGCGACGAACTGCTCGACGCCGAGGCGGCGTCCTATCATGGCGCCGGTACCTGCACCTTTTACGGCACCGCGAACAGCAACCAGATGATGATGGAGCTGATGGGGCTGCACATCCCCGGCAGTGCTTTCACCAACCCCGGCACCAAGCTGCGTCAGGAGCTGACCCGCGCCGCGACGCACCGGATCGCACAGATCGGCTGGGACGGCGACGATTATCGCCCGCTCGCGCGCTGCGTCGATGAAAAGGCGATCGTCAACGCCGCGATCGGCCTGCTCGCGACCGGCGGCTCGACCAACCATGCGATCCATTTGCCCGCGATCGCGCGCGCGGCGGGGATCATCATCGACTGGCAGGATTTCGACGAGCTCAGCCACGCGGTGCCGCTGCTCGCGCGCGTCTATCCGAACGGCGCGGGCGACGTGAACAATTTTCACGCCGCGGGCGGCATCGGCTATGTCGTGCGCGAATTGCTGGATGCCGGGTTGCTGCACGGCGATGTGCTGACGGTGGGCGGGACGATCGCCGATTATGCTGCCGAACCGGTGCTGGTCGATGACGATCTGCACTGGCAGTCCGCTCCCGAAACGTCGCGCGACGACACGATGCTGCGCCCCGTCGCCGCGCCTTTCTCGCCCGACGGCGGGATGCGCCTGCTCGCGGGCAATCTCGGCCGCGCGATCATCAAGACCAGCGCGGTCGCCGAGGATCGCTGGACCATCGAGGCGCCGTGCCGGATCTTCGACAATCAGGACGCCGTGCTGGCGGCGTTCAAGGCGGGCGAACTCGAACAGGACGTCGTCGTCGTCGTCCGCTTTCAGGGGCCGCGCGCCAACGGCATGCCCGAACTGCACAAGCTCACCCCCGCGCTCGGTGTGCTCCAAGACCGCGGTTTCCGCGTCGCGCTGCTCACCGATGGCCGCATGTCGGGCGCCAGCGGCAAGGTGCCCGCGGTGATCCACCTCTCGCCCGAAGCGCTACCCGGCGCGGACGGGGGCAGCGGCCCGCTCGCTTTCCTCGCCGATGGCGATATCGTCCGCGTCTGCGCGCGAAAGGGCGAGGTGCTGGCGCTCGTCGATCCCGCCATCTGGGCAGCGCGCTCGCCCGCCGTCGCCCCGCCGCCCGCGATCGGCGTCGGCCGCGAATTGTTCGCGCTGTTCCGCCATCACGCCGACGAAGCCGAAAAGGGCGGGTCGGCGGTGCTGGCGGCGATGGAGGCAGTTACGGGCTAACCCCTCATCCGTTCGTGCTGAGCTTGTCGAAGCACCGTCCTTTTCTGTCGACGTCGCAAAGAAAGAACGGCCCTTCGACAAGCTCAGGGCGAACGGAATTTAGAGTTTCGAACGGAGTTTTTATGCCAGACCAGTCCATCGACCAGATCATGACGTTAGCGCCCGTCATCCCGGTGATCGTCATCGACCGGGTCGAGGACGCGGTGCCGATGGCCGGGGCGCTCGTCGCGGGCGGCCTGCCCGTGCTCGAAGTCACCCTGCGCACCCCGGCGGCGCTCGACGCCATCACTGCGATGAAGAGCGTCAAGGGCGCGGTCGTCGGCGCGGGGACGGTGCTCAACCCCGCGATGCTCACCGCCGCGATCCACGCGGGCGCTGAATTCATCGTCTCGCCCGGCCTCACCGACAATCTCGGCAAGGCCGCGGTGGCAAGCGGCATTCCGTTCCTGCCCGGCACCGCCAACGCCGGCGACATCATGCGCGGCATGGACCTCGGCCTCGACCGCTTCAAATTCTTCCCTGCGGTAACCAGCGGCGGCATCCCGGCATTGAAAGCGCTCGCCGGCCCCTTCGGTCAGGCGCGCTTTTGCCCGACCGGCGGCATCACGCTGGCGACCGCGCCCGACTGGCTCGCGCTCGATGCGGTGCGCTGCGTCGGCGGCAGCTGGGTCGTCCCGTCGGGGCCGCTCGACCCGGCGCGGATCGAGGCGCTGGCGCGCGAGGCAGCGGCGCTCGCCCCCTAGCCGCCGCCCCCGCGCAGGCGGGGGCCGTTACGGACCTTATGCTGCGTAGTTGAATGAAGCGACAGCGGCCCCCGCCTGCGCGGGGGCGACGAATTGGGCGCCATTGATAAACGCCATCTTTACTGCCATCGTGCAGGGAAAGGCGGCAATATAGCCGCTGGTGGGGAGATGCGCGTGCCAAGACCGCAGCCGCATTTGGAAGAAGTGCTCGCGTCCGAACCCGGATCGCATATCGCCGCGCTGTTCGATTTCGACGGCACGATCATCTCGGGCTACTCCGCGACCGCGATGCTGCGCGAGAAATTCCAGCGCCGCGAAATGTCGGTCGAGGAAATCGCCGAGACCGCGCAGGTCATCGCGCAGCACAGCCTTGGCACCATCGGCTTTTCCGGCCTGATGTCGGGCGCTGCAAAATTCATGAAGGGCGTCGACGAGCAAAGCTTCATCGAATTCGGCGAGGAACTCTACAAAAAGCATATCGCGCGCAAGATTTACCCCGAAACCCGCGCGATCATCGAGGCGCATCAGGCAAAGGGCCACCGCGTCGCGATCATCTCGTCGGCGACGATCTACCAGATCGAACCGACCGCGCGCGACCTGGGCATCACCGACATCAAATGCTCGGCCTATGAGATCGAGGACGGGGTGTTCACCGGCGAGATCATCCGCCCGCTCTGTTTCGGCGAAGGCAAGGTTCTGGCGGCGGAGGAGCTCGCCGCCGAATATGGCCTCGATTTGGGTCAGAGCTTTTTCTACTCGGACAGCGATGACGACATCGAATTGCTCGAACGCGTCGGCAAACCGCGCCCGCTCAACCCGAACCTCAAACTCAAGGCCATCGCCGACGAACGCAATTGGCCGGTGCAGCGCTTCGCCAGCCGCGGCACCCCGTCGTGGGTCGATTACACCCGCACGATCTACGCCACCGGCTCGCTCGTCGGCGCCTTCGCCGCGGGGCTGCCGATCTGGGCGCTGACGCGCTCGCAGCGCGAGGCGGCGAATTTCTCGATCGGGTTGTTCGGCGATTTCG
Organism: Sphingopyxis sp.; assembly: GCA_026125835.1. Taxonomy (GTDB): domain Bacteria; phylum Pseudomonadota; class Alphaproteobacteria; order Sphingomonadales; family Sphingomonadaceae; genus Sphingopyxis. The sequence continues at coordinate 13,467 of JAHCKJ010000002.1, read as the reverse complement.
CGACCGCGATCACCGGGGTCGAGCTCGAGGTCGAGGACGAACGCCACCTCTGGTCGTCGCGCCCGTGCGTCTTCATCTTCAACCATCAGAGCAAGGCCGATGTGATGATCCTCGCCAAGCTCATCCGCCGCGACATGGGCGGGGTGGGCAAGAAAGAGATCAAGGACATCCCTATCCTCGGCAAGCTGATGGAATGGGGCGGTACCGTCTTCGTCGACCGCGCCGACGGCCAGAGCGCGATCAAGGCGATGGAGCCGTTGGTCGACGCGATCCGGGTCGAGGGCAAGTCGATCTGCATCTCGCCCGAAGGCACGCGCAGCCTGACACCAAAGCTGGAGCCGTTCAAAAAGGGCGCCTTCCACCTTGCGATGCAGGCGGGGGTGCCGATCGTCCCGATCGTGATCCATAACGCCACCGACGTTGCGCCGAAGAACGAGTTCGTGATGCGCCCCGCGACGGTGCGCGTCACCGTGCTGCCGCCCGTTGATACATCGGGGTGGAGCCCTCGGACGATCAACAATCATGTCCGCGATGTGCGGAACATGTTCCTGCGCACCTTGGGCCAGCCCGAGGAAAGCGTCGCGGAATCGGTGGCGAAGGAGGCGGCGCCCAAGTCCGCCGCTCCCGAGGATAAGGCGGAAAAGCCGAAACCCAAAAAGGCAGCGGCGAAGAAGCCCGTCGCAAAGAAAAAGGCAGCGCCGGCAAAGGCGACGGCCAAGAAGACCTCCCCGCGAAAGGGAAGGGCGGCCTAGCGCATGGCCGACGGAACCGCCCGCACCCCGATGATTACGGAGGACGCGGCCGACCGGCTCTACATCATCGACGCGCGCCACGGGGTCGAGCGGCAATTATTGCTCGACTGGATCCATTCCACCGCGGGCGACAACGACCCCCAATGGGCCAGTCTGGCGATCGAGGATGACGATCAGGCGTTGCCGCTCGAAACGCTGCGCGCGCGGCTCGGCGGGCTGCCGTCGCGGCAGGTCGTGCCGCTGCGCGTCGCGTGGCGCATCCCAGGCTTCGACAAGGACCGCGCGCTCAAATTCCGCCACATCTTGTTCGGCGACCCGCGCCATCCCGGCTCGCTGCGCGCACGGCTGATCCTGCTCCGCGACCGTCGCCGCGCGCAGATATTGGTCGGCGAGGCGGCGACGCTCGATGCGCTGCGCGACCGCTTCACCGCGCAGACAGGCGGCGGCGACGGTGCGGGCTGCGACAGCGCCGAATTTGCCGCCTTCGTCGCGCGGCAGGCTTCGCTCGCGCTCGACGTCGCCGAACGCGGCATTCGCGGCACCCGCTACAAGGTGCCGCGCTTCGTCGCCGATGGCCTGCGCACCAGCCCGAAATTCCGCGCCGCGCTCGCCGATCTCGCCGAAGCGACGGGGCGCCCGGTCGCCGACCTGTTCCGCGAAGCGCGGCCCTTGATGAAAGAGGTCATCGCGCGGCCCAGCGCGATCTTCCTCGACCTCCGCGCGCGGCTCGACCGGATGATGTTCGGCGGTTACGCGCCCGAAATGGAGGTCGACGCCGCCGAACTGGCGCGGCTGCGCGCGATCCTGCGCGAACATCCGACCGCGATCCTGTTCACCCACAAAACCTATATCGACGGCGCCACCCCCAGCCGCCTCACTTACGAAAACGACATGCCGATGCTGCACAGCTTTGGCGGTGCCAACCTCGATTTTGCGGTGATGGGCGAATTTTTCCGCCGCTCGGGCATGATCTTCATCCGCCGCAGTTTTCAGGACCAGCCGGTCTATAAACTGGTCCTGCGCCACTATATCGCCTGGCTGCTCGCCAAGCGTTTTCCCTTGAGCTGGGCGTTCGAGGGCACCCGCTCGCGGCTCGGCAAGCTGATGCCGCCCAAATATGGCCTGATGAAATATGTCCTCGACGCCGCGCACGCGACGGGCACGCGCGGGGTGCATTTCGTGCCCTTCGTCACCAGCTTCGACCTGATCCGCGATGTCGAGGAATATGCCGCCGAACAGACCGGTCGCAACAAAAAGCCCGAAAGCCTGTCGTGGTTCATCGGCTATATGAAAAGCCTGAAGGAACCGTCGGGCCGCATCCGCCTCGACATCGGCAACCCGGTGGTGATCGATACCGCGCCGGGCGCCGACGACAAGCGCGCGCTGGAGAGGATCGCCTTTGCCGTCGCGGTCGAGGCGAACCGCGTCACCCCGCTCACCGTCACCTCGGTGATGTGCCTGATCCTGCTCGGCATGGCGCCGCGCGGGGCGACCTCGGCCGAACTGCTCGGCGCCATCGCCGCGCTCAAGGATTGGGCGCGCGCCCGCGACATCCGGCTCAGCAGCGAACTGGCCAGCGGCGACGACGCGGCGCTCTCGGCCACCGTCGATACGCTCGTCACCAGCGGGCTGCTGGCCCGCTACGAAGCGGGCAGCGAAAACATCTATTCGATCGACCCCGCCAAACATCCGATGGCGAGCTATTACCGCAACATCATCGCGCATCATTTCCTCGACCGCGCGATGATCGAACTCGCGCTGTTCGAACTGCGCGATGCCGACAGCGGCGATGCGACGGCGGCGTTTTGGGATAAGGTCGATCGCCTCCGCGACCTGTTCAAATTCGAATTTTTCTACCCGCCGCGCGACGAGCATATGGCCGCGCTGCGCGCCGAACTCGAACGCATCGACCCGGTCTGGGACCGCCGCCTCGCCAGCGGCGACCGCGGCATCGCCCAGCTGCTCCGCCGCTGCCAGCCCGTCGTCGGCCACGCAATCCTGCTCCCCTTTGCCGAAGCCTATTCGGTCGTCGCCGACCTGCTCGCGCGCGGGAAGCCGGGCGATGCGGTCGATGAAAAGGCCTTGCTCGACGCCGCACTCACCGAGGGCAAGCAGGCTTATCTGCTGCGCCGGATCAGCAGCGAGGCGGCGATCGGCAAATTGCTGTTCGCCAACGGCCTGTCGCTGATGCGCCATATGGGGCTGGCCGAGACAGCCACGCCCGAAATTCTTGCCCGACGCCGCGCGCTGCTCGCGGAACTGCGCGGGCTGGCGAACGTGATGGAAACGATGCGGCTGTCGACGGTGGCTCTCGCCGATCGACTACCCGGTTCAGGAGGATAGGATGCTCAAACAGCTCAGCGCACAGGACGCCCAGTTCCTCTACACCCAGACCGCGAACAACCTCACGCACATCATGGGCGTCTATATCTACGACCCCTCGACCGCGCCGGGCGGCTTCGTGCGCTTCAAGGACATCATCCGCCACGTCGAAAGCCGCGTCGACACCTCGCCCTTGTTCAAGCGCCGGCTCCACCGGCTGCCGTTCGACATGGACCATCCCTATTGGGTCGAGGACGAGCATTTCGACGTCGAGGCGCATATGAGCCACGCGCGGCTGCCCGAACCCGGCGACTGGCGGCAATTCTGCATCGCGGTGGCGCGCTATTTTTCCAAACCGATGGATATGAACCGCCCGCTGTGGGACATTTATATCATCGAGGGGCTCGATCGCATCCCGGGTATTCCGAAGGGCAGCTTCGCGATGCTCCACCGCGTCCACCACGCCGCGGTCGACGGCGCCTCGGGCGCGCACGCCTTTATCGCGATGAGCGACATCGATGCCAAGGGCACACCCGCGATTCCCGAACCGCCCCCGGTCGAGGATCTCGGCGATCCGCCGTCGAGCGCCGAGGCGCTGTCGCGCGCCTGGTCCGCGTCGCTGCAATCGCCGGTCAAATTTATGAACGCGCTGATGAAGATGTCGCCCGCGATCATCTCGTCGGCGCGCAAGGCGATCGAGGGCGGGATGACCGCGGGGGTTCCCGAAACGCGCTTCAACACTGCGGTCGGTCCGCACAAGATGTTCGACGGCACCTCGGTCGCGCTGTCCGATGTTGCTATCGTGCGCAAGAAGGTGCCGGGCGCCACGGTCAACGACGTCGTGCTCACCACCGTCGGCGGCGCGCTGCGCAAATATCTGGTGAAGCACAAGGAATTGCCCAAGGAAAGCCTGGTCGCGGTCGCCCCGATCAACCTGCGCGGCAAGGACAAGGGCGCGGGAAAGGCCTCGACCCCCGGCAATCAGGTTTCGGCGATGAGCGTCCCGGTCCGCACCGACATCGCCGACCCGCTCGCACGGCTCGCGGCGATCCGCGACTATACGGTCGAAGCGAAGGAAGCGAAGGCGGGGGTCAGCGCGCGGATCATGACCGACCTGTCGCAACATATTCCGGGCGCGACGATGGCCGCGGTGGCGCGGCTGGTGACCAGCGAGCGCTTTGCGGTGCGCGGCACCAATCTGTTCATATCGAACGTCCCCGGCGCGCAGGTGCCGCTCTATCTGGCGGGCGCGCAGCTGGTGATGCAGCACGGCATGGCGCCGCTCGCGAACAATATGGGGCTGTTCGTCGCGACCCCCAGCTATAACGGCCGCATCGCCTTTTCGATCATCTGCGAGCGCGCGATCATGCCCGACATCGCCTTTTTCAGGGAGTGTATCGAGGAAAGTTTCGCCGATCTGATGGCGGCGGTGCCGAAAGCCGAAAAGCCCAAAGCCGCTACGGCAACGCCGAAACCGGCGGCCAAAGCAGCGCCAAAACCCAAGGCGAAAGCGAAAGCCGTCCCAAAACCTGCCGCCAAACCGCGGGCGAAACCGGTTGCCAAAGGCAACGCAACCCGCAAGACTCCGAAAAAATAAACCATGCCTCGCAGGAACACTGAATGCTTTTCACCCCGACGCTCAGCGCCGACCGCGATCTCGTGACCGCGTCCGACTACACCGCCTGGGCCAAGGCCGCGCGCGAGCATGACAAGAAATCGGGAATGCAGGCGTGGCGCGACGCCGACGAAAGCAAGCATTTCGACTATAAGGCGATCCGCGCCCGGCTCGAAAAATTGCGCAAGCTGTCGGCGGCGGGAGACGTCAAGGGACTGCTGTTCGTGCTTAACGAGGGCATCCACGGCAATATCGACGGCATGGGCCACGAACGCCTTTACCAAAAGGCGCGGTTCGGTACCAAGAAGCTGGTCGAGGATTATGTCGCCGAGGTCGTGACGTCGCTCGACAAGATCGCCGCCGCGCGCAGCATCGGCAAAGAGGAAAAGCGCGACTTTTTCCGCCGCGCCCAGCATTGCTACGGCCGCTCGGCGCTATTGCTCTCGGGTTCGGGCAGCTTCCTCTTCTTCCACATTGGGGTCGTGAAGGCGCTCTGGTCCGAAGGCGTCTTGCCCGCGATCATGTCGGGCGCCAGCGGCGGCTCGATCGTCGCGGCGGTCGTCTGCACGCGCAAGGACAGCGAGATCGGCGCTTTCCTGGCCAGCGATCGCCTCGCCAACCCCGACCGCGGCAGCGATGGGCGCCGCCTAGCTTCAGACGAAGTGCGCGACCGGCTCGCGGGCTTGATCCCCGACCTGACCTTTCAGGAAGCGTATGAGATCAGCGGCCGCCACCTCAACGTTTCGGTTGCCCCCGCCGAAAAGCATCAGAACGGTCGCCTGCTCAACGCGATCACCGCCCCCAACGTGCTGATCCGCGAAGCCGTGCTCGCATCGTGCGCCGTCCCCGGCGTCTTTCCGCCCGTCATGCTGATGGCGCGCGACGACAACGGCAACCGCATCCCGTACCAGCCCGACCGCCGCTGGGTCGACGGGTCGGTGACGCACGACATCCCGACCAAGCGCCTCGAGCGCCTCTATGGCGTCAACCATCATATCGTCAGCCAGGCGAACCCGATCGCGCTGCCCTTCGCGACCGACACGCGCAAGCAGATGGCGCCGATCGAGGCCATTCAACATGCGTCGATGGCGACCTTCAAGGCGTGGCTCAACGCCAACATGATCATTTTCCAGAAACCGCTCGAATGGGTGCCGCCGCTCAACAGTATCGCCAATATGGCGCGGTCGGTGATCAACCAGGAATATACCGGCGACATCAACATCATCCGCCCGCCCAAATTCTGGTCGCCGACCAAGATCCTGTCCGACCTGGCGCAGGACGACATCGACGAGCTGATCGACACCGGCGAGCGCACCGCCTGGCCGAAGGTCGAAATGGTCCGCACCCAGACCGCGATCAGCCGTGCGCTCGAAGGCATTTTGGCGCGGATCGACAAAGCGGGCGACGACGGCCCCGGCCACCGCAGCACCGCGGCGTTGAAGAAAGCGGTGCGGTAACGCGATGCCTGATCGGCGTATCTTGTCCCTGTTTCCGTTCGTGCTGAGCTTGTCGAAGCACCGTTCTTCTTCTTGGGACGCAAAAAGAAAGAACGGCCCTTCGACAAGCTCAGGGCGAACGGAGGGGATTTGATATGACGGCCGGTACGATCCAGTTAACCGCCGAATCCGCAGGCGCCGGGGCAAAGCTCCACGTCACCCATTGGCTGCCCGCTGATCTGCCAAAAGCTGTCGTGCTGCTCGCGCATGGCTATGCCGAACACGCCGGACGCTACGCGCATGTCGCCAAGCGGCTGACCGATGCGGGCTACGCCGTCTATGCGATCGACCATTGGGGCCACGGCCAATCGGACGGGGAGGGCGGTTATGTCCCGCGCTTCTCCGCCTTCACCGACGGCCTGAGCGAGTTGCTGACGCTCGTCGAGGGCAACCATGGCGACACCCCGCGCCTGCTCCTCGGCCACAGCATGGGCGGGCTGATTTCGACCTTGTTCCTGATCGAGCGTCAGCAGGCGTTCGCCGCCGCCGCGCTCTCCGGCCCCGCGATCGTCCCCGCCGCGCCGCCCTCGCGCTTCACCGTCTGGATCAGCCGCTTCCTGTCGCGCTTCTTCCCGCGCGTCGGCGTTCTGTCGCTCGACGCCAACGGGGTGAGCCGCGATCCCGCCGTGGTCGCCGCCTACCTCGCCGACCCGCTCGTCTATACCGGCAAGATCGGCGCACGACTGGGGCGCGAGTTCATGGATGCGATGGCCGCAGCGCAAGCGGGTGCCTCCAAAATCACGCTGCCGATCCTGCTCCAGCACGGCAGCGCCGACAGCCTCGCGTCGCCCGAAGGCTCGCAATATCTGTTCGACCATGTCGCCTCGGCGGACAAGACGCTGAAAATCTACCCCGGCCTGTTCCACGAAATTTACAACGAGGCGGAACAAGATGCGGTGCTGAACGATTTGATCGCCTGGTTCGACGCGCAGGTGGCGCGAAAACGGATTTAGGATTGAGTTCGAAACCGATGAAAACCCTCCTCATCCTCCTTTTCGCCCCCATCATCGCGCTGACGCTGATGTATTTCGTCTTCCCCGGCCGCCTCGTCGCGCTCGGGCGCGCGCTGCTGCGTCGCCGCGGCGGGATGGTGCAGAAAAGCGTGATGGTCGACGGGCGCAGCTGGCCCTATCTGGAGGGCGGCGATCCCGCCAAGCCGCTGCTGCTCCTCGTCCACGGCTTTGCCGGCGACAAGGATAATTGGTCGATGATCGCGCCGTACCTCACGCGCGACTATCATGTCATCGCCCCCGACCTGCCGGGCTTCGGCGAGAACGAGCGCAACCCCGACCTCGCCTATGACGTGCAAGCGCAGACCGCGCGGCTCAAGCAATTCGCCGACACCCTCGGCCTTGCCCGCCCGCACGTCGGCGGCAACAGCATGGGCGGCTGGATCGCGCTGCGCTACGCGATCGACTATCCGGGGGCGCTCGCCAGCCTGATCCTGCTCAACAACGCCGGGGTCAACGGCGCCAACGAAAGCGACCTCCAGAAACAGGCGGCCGATGAGACATATAATCCGCTCGTGCTCGCGGGGCTCGAGGATGCCGACCGGCTGGTGGCGATGGTCGTCCACAAACCGCCCTATATCCCCGCGCGGCTCAAACCCGTGCTCTACGCCGACGCGCTCAAATATCGCGACCAGCTCGACACCATCTTCTGGGTCATCGCCACCGAGGGCCGCGACCAGCCGCTCAACGACCGGCTGGGCGAGGTCAAGGTGCCGACCCTCATCATTTGGGGCCGCCACGACCGCCTGCTCGACGTCAGCTGCGTGGCCGTCCTCGAAGCGGGGATTGCGGGCAGCCGGAGCCATATCTTCGAGCATGTCGGCCATGTCCCGATGATCGAGGATCCGAAAGCAACCGCGGCGGTGATCAAGGCGTTTCTGGCGGATCATTCCTGATCGTCGCGGGGGGCGACGTGATGCTTGCCAACCCGCCATAACCCCGCCACTCTCCCGGCAAAACAGGGGAGAGAGATATGCGCCTGAAGGTCGGCCTGCTCGGTGGGGGCAGCTGGGGGACGACGGTCGCGGCGGTGGTGTCGCGCAACGCGCCGATGACCCTGTGGGCGCGCGATGCCGAAACCGTCGAGAGCGTCAACCGTGACCATGAGAACCGCAAATATCTGCCCGGCATCAAGCTGCCCTCGGCGCTGCGTGCAACGCAGGACATGGCCGAGGTCGTCGCGGGCGCCGACGTGCTGATCATGGGCGTCCCCTCGCACAGTTTCCGCAGCGTGCTGGAGGAAGCGCGCCAGCACCTCCGCCCGTGGGTACCCGTCATCAGCCTGACCAAAGGCCTCGAACTTTCCTCGGGCCTCCGCATGACCCAGCTGATCGAGGAAGTCCTCCCCGGCCACCCCGTCGGCGTCCTCACCGGCCCGAACCTCGCGCGCGAAATCATGACCGGGCAGGCGGCGGCGAGCGTGCTGTCGATGGAGGACGAGATCGTCGTCCGCGCGCTCCAGCCGGTGTTCCATTCGGGGCTGTTCCGCGTGTACACCAACACCGACCTGCTCGGCTGCGAACTCGGCGGGGTGCTCAAGAATATCATCGCGATCGCGGTCGGCATGGGCGACGGGCTGGGGGCGGGCGACAACACCCGCTCCGCGCTGATGACGCGCGGGCTGGCCGAGATTACCCGGCTCGGCGTCGCGATGGGCGGGCGCCCCGAAACCTTTGCCGGGCTGACCGGCATGGGCGACCTGATCGCCACCTGCACCAGTCCCTTGAGCCGCAACCGCCATGTCGGGGTCGAACTCGGCAAGGGCCGCCCGATCGACGAAATCATCGCGGGCATGAACATGGTCGCCGAGGGGGTGAAGAGCGCGCCCACCGTCATCGCGCTCGCCGAACAGCACGGCATCGCGATGCCGATCGCGCGCGATGTGTATGACGTGACGCAGGGCAAGCGTAGCGCGCAGGACGTGTTTCGCGGCCTGCTGCGCTCGGCGGTGGGCGACGAAGCGCATCCGGGTTAGAGCAAGTTCACCCTCACCCTTCCGGCGCTTCGCGCCTCCCTCCCTCTCCCGTCGGGAGAGGGACGGGGCCCGCCGGCAAGCCGGTGGGGAGGGTGAGGGTGGCATTTTCTCGAAACCACCGCCAGCCGTTCTGAATCCCCGCCGAGCGGGGAAGAAATTCGCCGCCTGCTTCGTTGACTCCGCAACCGCCCGGCAACGGACGGACAATCAGGAGATGGACGATGAAAAAATGGACCACCCTTGCAGCCCTTCTGGCGATCCCCGCCACCGCCGCCGTTGCTGCGGTGCCCTACCATGCGATGCCGCGCGGCTTTGAAGCGCCGCCGATCCGCGAGCGCCCGATCGCCGGCGTCCTCAATCAGCAATGGTATAATTACAAGGCCGACATCCTGGAGGCCGAAAAGGAGTTGATCAGCGACCTGCGCCGCGCCACCGACCGTGAAGATCGCTGGGATGCGTGGGACGAATGGCAGACCGAGGTGATCGACGCTGACAAGGATTATGTGAAGGAAATGCGCAAAAAAGGTTATCGCGTCGGCCGCGTAACCGTCGGCGGGTAAGTTTCCCCGGAGCCGCTTCCGGGTCGCAGGGGAAGGGCGGGCGTCATGGGCGTCCGCCCTTTTCCTATTCATCGTCGCCCCCGCCTGCGCGGGGGCGACGATGATTTTATGTCTTGCCCTCCGCCAGCAACGCCTTCGCCTCATCACCCTGCCAGTCGATCGCCCCGACAACGCGCCACAACTCGCGCCCCTCGGCATCGTAAAATATACTCGTCGGCAACGCGCTGTTGGCGGCATCGAGCAACCCGTTCTCGGGATCGAGATAGGGCTGCAATGCCTTCAGCCCAGCCTTCTGGAACCACGGATCGACGACCTCGGCGCCCTGCAGATCCTGCGCCACCGCGATCACCGCCATCGCGTCGCCGCTCTTGGCCGCCAGCGCATCGAGCGTCGGCATTTCCGCGACGCACGGCGCACACCAGGTCGCCCACAAATTGACCAGCAGCGGCTTGCCCTTGAACGCCGCCAGTGTCACCGGCGCATCGTCGGGACCGGTGAAGGCGGCGGTCGGCGCCGCTTTGCCCTTGTGGCTCCTATCGACGATATATTCGAACTGGCCGACGCCCTTCGCTTGGCCTGCCGAAACATTTGCTTGGCCTTGCTGCGCTTGCTCCCCGGCTGCCTTTTCCCTATCGCAGCCCGCGATTGATCCGGCCAGCAGCAGGCCAAGGATTGCAAGATACGGGCTTGGAACGCGGCGGATGGCGAATACTCCGGACAGTAACAGCATGTGGGGCGGCCGCTTCGGTGGCGGAACCGCCGCGATCATGCAAGAGATTAACGCCTCGATCCCCGTCGACAAGCGCCTGTGGGAAGAGGATATCGCCGCCAGCCGCGCCCATGCCGCGATGCTTGGCGCCGCGGGTATCATCGGCGCCGACGATGCGGACCAGATCGACCGCGGGCTTGCCCAGATTGCCGCTGAATTTGCCGCGAACGGCGTCCCCGTCGACCTCGCGCTCGAAGACATCCACATGACCGTCGAATCGCGGCTGAAGGAGCTGGTCGGCGATGCCGCCGGGCGCCTCCACACCGCGCGTTCGCGCAACGACCAGGTCGCGACCGATTTCCGCCTGTGGACGCGCACCGCGTGCGAGCGCATCGACGCCGGGCTCGCCGCGATGCAGGCGGCGCTGCTCGCGCGTGCCGACGAACATGCCGACAGCATCATGCCCGGCTTCACGCACCTTCAGGTCGCGCAGCCGGTGACGCTCGGCCATCACCTGCTCGCCTATGTCGAGATGCTGGGCCGCGACCGCAGCCGCTTTGCCGATGCGCGCCGCCGCCTCAACGAATCGCCGCTCGGTGCCGCCGCGCTCGCGGGCACCGGCTTTCCGGTCGATCGCCACGCCACCGCCGACGCGCTTGGTTTCGACCGCCCGATGGCGAACAGCATCGACGCCGTCTCCGACCGTGACTTCGCGCTTGAATTTTGCGCCGCCGCGTCGATCGCCGCGATCCACCTGTCGCGCCTCGCCGAAGAAATCGTCATCTGGGCCAGCCAGCCTTTTGGCTTCATCAGCCTGCCCGACGCCTGGTCGACCGGCAGCTCGATCATGCCGCAAAAGCGCAACCCCGACGCTGCCGAACTGGTGCGCGGGCGTGCGGGCCTGCTGCTCGGCGCCTTCCAGCGGCTGTCGGTCATCGTCAAAGGGCTGCCGCTCACCTATTCGAAGGATCTGCAGGATGACAAGGAAACCGTCTTCGGCGCCTTCGACGCGCTCGCGCTGTCGCTCGCCGCAATGACCGGCATGGTCGAAACGCTGACCTTCCGCACCGACCGGATGCGCGCGCTCGCTGCGTCGGGCTATTCGACGGCGACCGACCTTGCCGACTGGCTGGTGCGCGAAAACGGTCTGCCGTTCCGCGAGGCGCATCATGTCGTCGGCGCCTGCGTCAAGCGCGCCGAGGAATTGGGCGTCGAGCTGTCGGCGCTGCCCGCCGCCGATGCCGCCGCGATCCACGCCGCGGTCACCCCCGACGTGCTCGCCGCGCTCACTGTCGAAGCGTCGGTCGCCAGTCGCACCAGCTATGGCGGCACCGCGCCCGAACGGGTAAGGCAGGCGATCGCTGCGGCCCGCGCCGCGCTGGAAGGAACAAATTGATGGCGACGAAGCGCCTCATCATCATGGCATTGGCTGCATCGGCGCTGCTCGGCGCCTGCGGCAGCAAGCAAGATCTGAAGCCGGCGGCGGGCCAGCCCGCCCCGGTCGTCCCCGTCGGCGCCACGCGCGCGCCGACCACGGAGGAGCTCACGACGCCTGACGCGCAGGCCCGCCCCGCGCGCAGCGACGAACTTCTCAAACGATCCGAACGCCGCGAACCCGACGATTTCGACCTGCCGCCTCCGGGCTGAGCTAAACAAACTATCTGATCCGTTCGTGTCGAGCGAAGTCGAGACACCCATCGGTGTCGCTCCGTCCGGCGGGGCATCTCGACTTCGCTCGATGCGAACGGAAGAACAGGATTAGGACTTCATTCCATGGATCAATTTGCCCTTCGTGACGGCGTCCTCCACGCCGAGGATATTCCGCTGCCGCGCCTTGCCGAAGAAATTGGCACCCCCGTCTATGTCTATTCGCGCGCGATGCTCGAAGCGCATGCGCAGGAATTTCGCGCTGCGCTGAAGGACGTGCCGAAGAAGCACCTTGCCTTTGCGATCAAGAGCAACCCCAACCTCGGCGTGCTGCGCGTGCTGGCGCGGCAGGGTTATGGCGCCGACGTCGTGTCGGGCGGCGAACTCGAACGCGCGTTGGCGGCAGGCATGGCGCCCGACGACATCGTCTTTTCAGGCGTGGGCAAGACCCGCGCCGAGCTCGCGCTGGGGCTCGATCGCGGCATCGGCCAGTTCAACATCGAACATGAGGCCGAAGGCGTCGCGCTCGCCGAAATCGCGCTCCAGAAGGAAATGACCGCGCGCGCCGTGCTGCGCGTCAATCCCGACGTCGATGCGGGCACCCACGCGAAGATTTCGACCGGCAAGGCTGACAACAAATTCGGCGTCGGCATCGACGTCGCGCCCGCGATGTTCGACCGCCTCGCCGCGCTTCCGGGGCTCCAGATGCGCGGCATCGCGGTGCATATCGGCAGCCAGCTGACCAGCCTCGCCCCGCTCGAAGCCGCGTTTGAACGGCTCGGCCGCCTCGTCGCCGAGCTGCGCGCCGCGGGTCACAGCATCACCCATGTCGATCTCGGCGGCGGGCTTGGCGTGTCGTACCGCCCGGAGGATAATCCGCCCAGCATGGCCGATTATGGCGCGATGGTCGCGCGCGTGACGAAGGATTGGGACGTCACGCTGATGTTCGAACCCGGCCGCGTCATCGCGGGCAACACCGGGGTGCTGCTGACCGAAGTTCTCTGGGTCAAGCCGGGCGCGACCAACCCTTTCGTCATCGTCGACGCCGCGATGAACGACCTTGCGCGCCCGGCGCTCTACGACGCCTATCATGATTTCGTCGCGGTGAAGCCGACCGGCGCCAAGATGACCGCGTCGATCGTCGGCCCGGTGTGCGAAACCGGTGACACCTTCGCGCGCGACCGCGTGACCGACGCGGTCGAACCCGGCGACCTCGCGGTGTTCCGCACCGCGGGCGCCTATGGTGCGACGATGGCTTCGACCTACAACAGCCGCAGCCTGGTTCCCGAAGTGCTGGTCGACGGCGACCGCTATGTCGTCGTCGCCGACCGCATCGCCGCCGGCACGATCATGGCGGCGGAACGCGTGCCCGACTGGATTG
>JAHCKJ010000199.1 GCA_026125835.1 Sphingopyxis sp. | reverse complement strand
GGCGGTGCCACGCGGCACCGCCCTTTCTTTGTCGGATCCGGCAACGAGTGCCGGACACCAAAGGATATTACTTCAGTTCGACGGTCGCGCCGGCGGCTTCGAGCTTCTTCTTCAGCTCTTCGGCTTCCGCCTTGTTCACGCCTTCCTTGATCGCCTTCGGAGCGCTTTCGACCAGCGCCTTGGCTTCGCCAAGACCCAGGCCGGTGATTGCGCGGACTTCCTTGATCACGTTGATCTTGTTGCCGCCGTCACCGGTCAGGATAACGTCGAATTCGTCCTTTTCTTCAGCGGCGGGAGCAGCGGCGCCCGCGCCACCCGGAGCGGCAACCGCAACGGCAGCAGCAGCCGAAACGCCCCACTTTTCTTCGAGCAGCTTCGAAAGCTCGGCAGCTTCCAGAACGGTCAGCGCCGACAGGTCTTCAACGATCTTTGCGAGATCAGCCATGTTCATTCTCCATCAAAACCGGGATGCACCCGGCAGCAAGTTTCAGTTCAATTCGAAATTCACGCTGCTTCTTTGGCGGCATATGCGCCAAAAACCCGCGCCAGCTGGCCCGCCGGGGCTGCGGCAATCTGCGCAACCTTGGTGGCCGGAGCCTGCACCAGACCGATGATCTTGGCGCGCAGCTCGTCGAGCGAGGGAAGCGAAGCCAGCGCTTTCACGCCATCCACGTCGAGCACCACGTCGCCCATGCCGCCGCCAACGATTTCAAGCTTGTCGTTGGTCTTGGCAAATTCCACCGCGATTTTCGCCGCCGCGACCGGGTCGGTCGAAGTGGCAAGCGCGGTGGGGCCGGTCAGCAGTTCGCCGATCCCGCCATAGGACGTGCCGTCGAGCGCGATTTTGGCAAGACGGTTCTTCGTGACGCGAAAATCGGCTCCTGCATCGCGCATCTGCTGGCGCAGCACCGTCGACTGGGCGACGGTCATGCCGAGGTTGCGGACGACCACAACCGAAGCGGCATTTGCCAGCGTAGCGTTCAGCGAGGATACGGCTTCGGCCTTTTCCGTACGATCCATGCCTATACTCCACTCTGTGCCCGGATGCTCCATGCGTCGAAACGCCGGGGGCCGCCGGGCGGCTAACACACGCAAAACCGGATGCGAGCCAAGGCTCACCCGTCTTTGCGCAACGATGTCCGAAGGGGTCGGTCAAGACGCGTCGCCTGACCAAGCAGGCGGGCGACCGATAAAGACTGTTCCCCGTCTCGGCTGGAAATTAAGCAGGGCATATTCCCTGCACCAACTGTCTCGGACGGAATCACCGCGGGCGGACCCGCGGCAACACATGGGCGCTCATACCGTCCGGCGGCACAAAGTCAAGCCGGGGCCAGCCTGAGCGGCCGTTATGCCGTCAGCTCGCCAAGGCATGCCTTCGGGCATAGAGGAAATAAACCCCCAGTCCGGCGACATTCCACACCAGGAACCACAGCTGCGTCTGCACCGGCAGGCTGAAGAACAGATAGACACAGCCGACGATCGCGCCGAGCCCGATGACCCATGGCATCGGAGCGCGGAAGGTTCGCGGCGCGTCGGGGGCGCGGACGCGCATGACCAGCATGCAGACCGCGACCGCGGTGAACGCCGCGAGCGTGCCGGCATTGGCGAGCGCCGCCAGTTCGCCGAGCGGGATGAAGCCCGCGAGGATGGCAACGACGATCGCGGTGAAGATCGTGATCCGCACCGGCGTCCCCCGCGACGACAGCTTGGCAAGGCTGGCGGGGAGCAGCCCGTCGCGCGCCATGGTGAAGAAGATGCGGCTCTGACCATAGAAGAAGGCGAGGATCACGGTCGGCAGCGCGACAATCGCCGACACCGCCAGATATTGCGCGGCGAGCGGACTGCCGAGTTCGCGGAGGATCAGCGCCAGCGGTTCAGGGCTGTTGGCGAAGCGGGTGTAGGCGATCGCCCCGACCGCGGCGACCGCGACCGCGATATAGATAACGACGCACACGAACATCGAACCGACGATGCCGATCTTGAGATCGCGGTCGGGGTTGCGCGTTTCCTCGGCCGCCGTGGCGATCGCGTCGAAGCCGTAAAAGGCGAAAAAGATGATCGCGGCGGCGGCCATGACGCCGCGCTCGACCCCGTCGGGGCCCATATGCTTGGCAAAGCCATAAGGGCTGAACGGTTCAAGATTGGCGGCGTTGAACGCGGGGAGCGCGACGGCGACGAAGATCACGAGCGCGAGCACTTTCACGACCACGAGGATCGCGTTGAGCGTGGCACTTTCGCGGGTGCCGACGAGCAGCAGACCGGCAACGACCGCGATGATCGCAATCGCGGGCAGGTTGACGATGCCGCCCAGTTCCGGCCCCTGCATCAACGCCATCGGAACCCCCGCCCAGGCTTCGAGCAAAGGCGCCGCATAACCCGACCAGCCGACCGCGACCGCGCTGACCACCAGCGAATATTCGAGGATCAGGCTCCACCCGACGATCCAGGCGATGAGTTCGCCGATCACGACATAGGAGTAGGTATAGGCGCTGCCCGACGCCGGGATCATCGTCGCCATTTCGGCATAGGCCAGCGCGGCGCAGGCACAGATCAGCCCGGCGATGGCAAAGGACAGGATGACCGCGGGACCGGCCTTGTCGGCGCCGACGCCGATCAGCGTGAGGATACCGGTACCGACGATCGCGCCGACACCGAGCGCGATCAGATGCGGCCAGCCGAGGGTGCGCGCGAGCGTATGCCGCTCCTGCTGTTCCGGAACGATCGGTTTGCGGCGCAGCAGGCTGTCGGTCATGTGGTTAGCTCCCCCTGTTACTTTATTGCCGCCATCTGGAGCGAATGATGCGCGAAGGCAAGTGCGGGCTTATCGTGACCTTCGAACGACCCAGCCGGCCCGTAAGGCGAGCGACGCCGCAAGTGCCACGGCGAGCATATAGGCGAGCGGCGGCGACCAAATCACGACCCGCGCGCCGAGCACGGCTCCCCCCGCCAGCCCTGCCCACAGCCCCAAATGGTGCAGCCACCGGCGATCGCCCTCGCCGCGCAGCGCATTGGCGATTTTCTGCCCCATCTGCACGAGCGTGCCGGTCATATAGGTGACGCCGACGACTGATCCGTCGCGCCCCTCGATCGCCGCGTTGACCGCGCCCATCGCAAAGGCGAGGCACAGGATCGCCTCCAGCCCATCGGTTTGCAGGCGCAAAAACGCCGCGATTCCAAGCAATATGGCAACGCATAGCAGCACCGCGGGCGCCCGGCGCGCCGCGGCGCGCGCGCCGATGAGCGAGCCCGCGACCACCCCGGCAACGAAAACCGCAATGATCGCGCCCGCGACGGGCGCGGCGCGCTGCCACTCGGCCAGCCCCACCGCCAGGCGCGTCGAATTGCCCGTCATGAAGGAAACGAAAAAGCCCGCCGATTCGACAAAGCCGATCGCATCGACAAAGCCCGCTAGGACTGCCGTCCCGACCGCCAGCATCTGTACCTGTCGGTCGAAGCGGGTCATCGGGTCACACCAACCCCTCGATCGCCTCCGCGAGCTTCGCATCGCGTTCCGACAGGCCGTCGGCGTCGTGCGTCGTCAGCAATATGTCGACGCGGTTGTAGACGTTCGACCATTCGGGGTGATGATCCATCTTTTCGGCGATGATCGCGACGCTGGTCATGAAGCCGAACGCTTGCGCAAAATCGTCGAAGGTAAAGCGGCGGGTGATCGCGTCGCGCACCGGTTCGTGCGTCCAGTCGGGGAAGCGGGCGAGCAAGGCAGAGCGGGCGTCGTCGTCGAGTTTCTGGACCATCTGGTTTCTCCCGCTGGTAAAGGCCGTGTCGCCGCCATAAGGAAGGGCGCGATGAGCGACAAGACCACCCTTCCCGATTTACCCGCCGGCTGGACTGGCGTCGCGCCCGACGCCGATGCGCTGTTCGCGATGGCGGAGGCGGCGCTGGCGACGATGCCTGCGGTGTTCCTGCCGCATATTCAGGGCGTCGTCATCGCGATCGAGGAGTTCGCCGACGACGAGGTGCTGAAGTCGCTCGACATCGAGCATCCCTATGACCTGACCGGCCTGTACGAAGGGCGACCGCTGACCGAGCGCAGCGTCAGCGAAAGCGGCGGGATGCCCGACAGGGTGACGCTGTACCGGGTCCCGATCCTGGTCGAGTGGATCGAAACGGGTGAGAGGCTCGACTGGCTGGTGCGCCATGTGCTGATCCACGAGATCGGGCATCATTTCGGCTTTAGCGATGATGATATGCACGCGCTGGAAGGCATGGCGTGACGGTGTTGCTGCGGCTCGATGGCGTGGCGTGTATTCGCGGCGACCGGCTGCTGTTCGAAAATCTGTCGCTGGCGCTGGCGCC
>JAHCKJ010000198.1 GCA_026125835.1 Sphingopyxis sp. | reverse complement strand
CACAATGTCCTGACGCTGCGCGGCGCACAGGTGCGCGACGCGCTGCGCTGGTCGAAAATCATCGACGCGATGCTGGTCAAATGGGGCGGCAAGGCCGAGGTCGCGCTGGCGTCGCACCATTGGCCGACATGGGGTGCGGGCGACGTATCAGCGTTACTGGCCAACCAGCGCGACATCTATCGCTATGTCCACGACCGCACGCTGTTCCTCGCCAACCGCGGCGCGACCTTGCACGAGCTGGCCGACGCCACCCCCGATGCGCCGGTCCAGGCGCGCGATTTCGGAACGCGCGGCTATTATGGCACGCTCAATCACGACATGAAGGCGGTGTACCAGCGCTATTTCGGCTGGTGGGACGGCAATCCGGCGAATTTCAACCTGCTGCCGCCCGAACAGTCGGCGCCCAAATATGTCGCGCTGGCGGGCGGCGCCGACAAATTGCTCGCAGCGGGCCGCGCGGCGATCAAGGCGGGCGACTATCGCTGGGCGGCGGAACTGCTGAACAAGCTGGTGTTCGCGGAGCCCGACAATCAGGCCGCGCGCGCGGCGCTGGCGTCGGCGTATGACCAGCTGGGGTATCAGGCCGAATCGGGGGCGTGGCGGAACTATTATCTTGCCGCCGCGGCGACACTGCGCGGCACCGCGATCGAAAATGTCACCGGCAACGGGCAAAGCCGCAGCTTCGTCAGCGCGATCCCCACCAGCGTTTTCTTCGACGCGCTGGCGACGCGGTTCGACGCCGCAAAGGGCGCGGCGTTGAACGGCACCTTCCAGTTCGTGCTGCCCGACAGCAAGGAGACGGTGGCGGTCGTCGTCGGCGGCGGGGTCGAGGTGCCGCGTTACGGCGTGACCGCGCCCGCGCCGACCGCAACGGTGACGCTCGACCGCAAGACGCTCGACGATGTGATGCTGGGCCAGGCGCAGTTTCCGGCGCTGATGCAATCAGGGGCGATCCGGATCGACGGCGACACGATGGCTTTCCTGTCGTGGTTCGCGCTGCATCCGCCCGCCGACCCACGGTTCAATGTGGTTGTGCCGTAAAGCGGGTCGGAAAAGTCTTGGTCGCACGCCTTTGAACTGTTCCCCCGCGAAGGCGGGGGCCCATCACCTGTAGGTTCGGTATGGCACGGACCGGAGATGGACCCCCGCCTTCGCGGGGGAACACAAAGATTCACACGACCGACTTCATGCTCTAACACAGACATATGACCGACACCCCCGCCGTCCACCCGACCGATCCGTTCGATCCCGAAGCGCTCAATGCCGCCGAGGGGCTCGATCCGGTCGATCCTGCCTATGCCCAGGTGCTGCGCATCGCGACGGCACTCAACCTGATCCCGCTGGCCATCGGGGCGAGCGTGTTCGATTATCTGCTGATCCGCCATATCGACGGGCCGTATGGGCTGGTCACCGCGCTGGCGTGGCTGGTCGCGATCACGGTCATTATCGCCTTTCCGTCGCGGCGCGTGTCGCGCTGGGGGTACAAGATCGGCGCCGGACAATTGCGCGTCGCGCGCGGCTGGCTGTTCCGCACCGACACGATCGTACCGTTCGTGCGCGTCCAGCATATCGACGTCGGCCAGGGGCCGGTCGAGCGCTGGTTCGGGCTGTCGCACCTGATCGTCCACACGTCGGGGACGCACAACAGCACCGTCACCCTGCCCGGGCTGCCCGCCGATCTGGCCGCGGCGATGCGCGAGACGATCCGCCGCCATATCCAGACCGATTTCGCATGACCGACGCCGCCGCCGCGGCGCCCGCCGCCCCGACCATCGACGACGACGCGAACTGGCAGCGGCTGCACCCGGCGACGCTGGCGCTGGCGATCGTCAAGCTGGGGCCGCGCAGTGTAAACTTCCTGCCTGCGGTCGCGGCGCTGGGCTTTACCGGCAATTGGGTGTGGATCGTTCCCGCGCTGCTCGCCTTTCTGCTGATCTCGCTGGTCGCGGCGTGGCTGCACTGGCTGCGCTTCCGGTTTCTGGTCGGCGACGACGAGATCGTGATCGAAAGCGGGGTGTTGTCGCGCCAGCACCGCACCATCCCGTTCGACCGCATCCAGGACGTCAGCATCGAACAGGGGCTGGTGTCGCGCGCGCTGGGGATCGCCAAGGTCGGGTTCGAAACCGGCGCGGGCGGCAAGGAGAATGACGGCGACCTCGACGCGATCGGGCTCGACGCGGCGCAGGCGCTGCGCGCGACGATCCGCGCGCACCGCAGCGATGCGACACCGACCGCTGCAACGGCGGCGAGCCAGGCGGCGGAGGTGGCCACACAGCCCGAGGACCGGCTGTTGTTCGCGATGTCCCCGCGTCAGTTGCTCGTCGCGGGCCTGTTCAACTTCTCGCTCGCCGCGCTCGCCGTCGTCGGCGCGGCGATGCAGTTTTTCGACGATTTCCTGCCCTTTGATTTCAACATCTTCAGCATCCGCGACTGGACGAATCTGGCCGAACGCTATGGGCTGGAACAATGGGTCGTCGCGCATCGCTGGATCGCCGCGATCGGCGCCGCGCTGTCGCTGCTCCTCATCGGTTTTGCGAGCGGGGTGGTGACGATGGTCTTTGCCAACTGGAACTTCCGCCTGACCCGCGAACCGCGCGCGCTGCGCCGCACCCGCGGGCTGACGACACGCACCGATGTCGCGGTGCCGGTGAAGCGCGTGCAGGCCGCGATCCTGATCACCGGCTGGTTCCGCCGCCTGTTCGGCTGGCACGAGCTGCGGTTGCAAAGCCTGGCGAGCGACGGCGAGAAGGAACGCGACCATCAGGTCGTGCCCTTTGCCCGGCTCGATGCGATCGACTCGGTGCTGGCCGAAGTCGCGATCATGCGGCCCGCCCCCGACACCGCGTGGCAGCAAAGCCACAGCGTCATCGCGCTCGGCGGACTGATCGGCGCGCTGGCCGCCATCACCGGCGGACTGGTCGCAGTGGCGTTCGGGCAGGCGCTCGGCTGGTTTGGCCCGCTCATCGGCGTGGCGATCGGTGTGGCGTCGCTATTCGGGGTGCGTTTCCATCGCTGGACCGATCTGGGCGAGCAGGTCGCGATCCGCCGCGGCTTCTGGAAACCGAAGCTGACCCTGTTGCCGCACGCGTCGGTACAAAGCGTCGACCTCAAGACCGACTTCATCCAGCGCCCGCTCGGCCTTGCGACTTTGGTGTTCGGCGTCCCCGGCGGCAGTTCGCTGGCGAGCCACGAGATCCCGGCGATCCCGCTGGCGACCGCGCACGACCTGCGCGACCGCATCCTGACCGCGCGAGCGCGGGCATGAGCGACGCCGCGCTCGGCATCACGCGGTCGATCCTGGGCCAGCCGTGGCATTGGCGGCGCGCCAGCGCCGACATGGCGGCCGAAAACCTCGCTCCCGACGATCTGGTCACCCAGTTGCTGCTCGCGCGCGGGGTAAGCGGCGACGATCTCGACCGCCAGCGCACCCCGACCTTGCGCGGCTTCATGCCCGACCCGTCGCTGTTCCGCGACATGGACGCCGCCGCAGCGCGGCTCGCCGATGCGGTGGAAAAGGGCGAGGCGGTGACGATCTTCGGCGATTATGACGTCGACGGCGCGACGTCGGCGGCGCTGCTGGTGCGCTTGCTGCGCGGGCTCGGGCTGCCCGCGGGTGCCTATATTCCCGACCGGCTGATGGAGGGCTATGGCCCGTCGGGCGCCGCGCTGGTCAGGATCGGCGAAGCGGGTTCGAAGCTGGTCGTCACGGTCGATTGCGGCGCGCAGGCGTTCGACGCGATCGCCGAAGCCAACGCGGCGGGAGTCGAGGTGATCGTCGTTGACCATCATCAATGCGCGACGACGCTGCCCGAAGCGTTCGCGCTGGTGAACCCCAACCGGCTCGACGAAGCCCCCGACGCGGCGGCGCACGGCAATCTCGCGGCGGTCGGCGTCGCCTTCCTGCTCGGCGCCGCGCTGCTCCGCACGCTGCGCGCGCGCGGCTTTTTCGCCACCCGCGACGAGCCCGCGCTGATCGACCTGCTCGATCTGGTCGCGCTCGGCACCGTCGCCGATGTCGCGCGGCTGACCGGCTTCAACCGCGCGCTGGTGACGCAGGGGCTGAAGGTGATGGCGCGGCGCGGCAACACCGGGCTCGCGGCATTGATGGACGCGGCGCGGCTGACCAAGCCGCCGACCGCGAGCGACATGGGTTTTGCGCTGGGGCCGCGGATCAACGCGGGCGGGCGCGTCGGCAAGTCCGACCTCGGCGTGCGGCTGCTGACGACGTCGGACCCGCAGGAAGCCGCCGAGATATCGCAGGAACTGAACCGGCTCAACGAAGAACGCCGCGCGATCGAGGCGGGGGTGCTCGACGAAGCGATGGCGGCGAGCGCCGCA
>JAHCKJ010000197.1 GCA_026125835.1 Sphingopyxis sp. | reverse complement strand
ACCGCGCGGTCATCTCGAGCGAGCGGCAAACGCTTGCCAATGATTTCGACCGCTCGATCGCCTCGCTGGTGCAGGACACCGACGGGGTGCGCGAACAATTGGCCAAGCAAGCCGCCTCGGCCGACCAGGCCGCCAAGGGGATGATTGCCAAGACCAGCGAAGTCGCCGCCGCATCCGAACAATCGGCGATGGCGATGCGCGAAGCCGCCTCGACTGCCGCCGGGTTGATCCGCGCGATCGAGGATGCGCGCAGCGAGGTCGAAGCGTCCGCCAGCGTCGCGACGCGCGCGTCGGAACAGGCGGGCGAAGCGGTCGCGATGTCCGAAACGCTGTCGCATCACGCCGAATCGATCGAGTCGATTTTGGGCCTGATCCGCGAGATCGCGGGCCAGACCAATTTGCTCGCGCTCAATGCCACGATCGAGGCGGCGCGCGCCGGCGAATCGGGCCGCGGCTTTGCCGTCGTCGCGCAGGAGGTGAAGAGCCTCGCCAACGAAACGGCGCGCGCGACCGACGACATCGCGGGCAAGATTACCGCGATCCAGCAGGCAACGCGCGGATCGGTGAGCGCCAACCAGTCGATCCAGGCAACGATCGTCGAGGTCCAGCGGTCTGCGCAGCGCATCCGCGACGCGATGGACGCGCAGGCACAGACCGTCACCTCGATCACCGCCGCGGTCGACGAAACCGCGCTGGCCGCGGATTCAATGTCGTCGACAATCGCCAGCATCCGCAACGATTCGGGCATGGTCGCGAGCGAAATCAGCGTGCTCAGCCAGGAATTTGCCATGATGGGCGGGCGGCTCCAGCAACTCGAACAGGCAGCGAGCGAGTTCAGCCGCCGGGTGGCCTAAGCTGGCACGTCCATAAAATCCGTTCGTGCTGAGCTTGTCGAAGCACCGTTCTTTCTTGGCAGCGCCGAAAGAAAGAACAGCCCTTCGACAAGCTCGGGGCGAACGGATTTGAGGCGCTTTCATTGCCTCGAGCTGGCCGCTAAAGCCACCCCATGCAAACCCACATCCTGATCACCGGCGCCAGCCGCGGCATCGGCGCCGCGATCGCCGCCTCGCTGACCTCGAACGACACAAAAGTCGTCGCCCTATCCGGCGCCGACGGCGACCTCGCCAACCCGGCGACCCCCGCGCGTCTGTGGCAGGCAAGCCTCGACCGGCTCGATGGCCGTATCGACGTGCTGATCAACAACGCCGGGGTTTTTGAAGCCAACCCGGTCGACAATGCCGACGCCGACTGGCTCGCAAACTGGAACCACACGATCCAGATCAACCTGACCGCCAGCGCCGACCTCTGCCGCCGCGCCGTCCTGCACTGGCACGAACGCCGGGCCGCAGGCCGCATCGTCAACATCGCCAGCCGCGCCGCGCACCGCGGCGACAGCCCGGCGCACTGGCATTATGCCGCGTCAAAGGCGGGCATGGTCGCGATGACCAAGACGATCGCGCGCGCCTATGCCAGGGACGGCATCCTCGCCTTCGCGATCTGCCCCGGCTTTACGATGACCGGCATGGCGGACGACTATCTGGCAAGCCGCGGCGGCGACAAATTGCTCGCCGACATTCCCCTGGGCCGCGTCGCCATGCCCGAAGAAGTCGCCGAGATGGCGCGCTGGTGCGCGCTCGACGCGCCGGCGTCGATGACCGGCGCGGTGCTCGACGTGAACGGCGCGAGCTATGTGCGCTGACCGATGAGCTGGCTCGTCTCGTTCCCCTGCACCCGCGCCGAGGCCGAGGCGCTGTCGGGCGAGATCCCCGCACTCGACGCGCTGCCCGAGGCGCCGGTCGTCGTGACGCGCGAGATCGACGAGGATGCAGGGCAGTGGCAACTCGATGCCTATATGGACGACAAGCCAGGCGCGGCGTTGCTGACACTACTCCAGTCGCTCGTGCCCAGCGCGAAGGGCGCAAAAGCCGTCGTCGCAGAACTGCCCGAACAGGATTGGGTCACGCTGTCGCAGCAGGGGCTGGAGCCGGTGCAGGCCGGGCGCTTCTTTGTCCACACGAGCAGCCATGCCGACCGCATTCCGCCCGGCACCACCCGCTTTCTGATCGACGCGAGCCAGGCGTTCGGCACCGGCGGCCACGATACGACCGCGGGGTGCCTGGCCATGCTCGACCGCCTCGCGCGTCAAGGGGCAAGCCCGCGCAACATCGCCGACATCGGCACCGGCACCGGGCTACTCGCCTTTGCCGCCATGGCGCTATGGCCGCGCGCGCGGACGATCGCGTCGGACATCGACCCCGCGAGCATCTTCGTCACCCGCGACAATGCAGCGATCAACCGCGTGCCGCTGGGCCGCGGCGGCGGACGCCTGGCGCTCGCGGTCGCGCCGGGGACCGACCATCCCGCGATCCGCCACCGCGCGCCCTATGACCTGGTGATCGCCAATATCCTTGCCGGACCGCTGATTACCCTCGCCCCCGACATCGGCGCCGCGACCGCGCCCGGCGGCCATGCGATCCTCGCCGGGCTCATCGCGCGCCAGATGGAACCGGTACTCGCCGCATACCGCGCGCAGGGGTTTCGCCTCGCCGCGCGCGGCGGCAGCGCCGAATGGCCGTGCCTGTTGCTGGTCAAGCGCCGCCGTTACGGCTGGCGCCGCAAGGAACGCGCCTTCCACCGCACCGACCCGGCGGATGCGAGCTTCGGGAGCTGGTGAGCAGATCGCGACTTTTCCGTTTGTGTCGAGCGAAGTCGAGGCACGCATGAGTGGCGCAAGACTTCGCGGTGTCTCGACTTCGCTGGACACAAACGGGTTCAGGCGGTTTGCTTGCCTAACGCATAGTCCTGCGTACCGCGCGTGATCACCGCATCATCCGGCAGGATGTCGGCAATCGCAATTGGCGGCAGCGCGTCATTCGCGGCGTAGAGCGGCGCAAAATCCGTGTTCACGGTCGTATCGAGCAGCTGGTCGAGGCTGTCGATGACGAAATAATTCTGCTGGAAATCGTCGATCCGGTAATCGGTGCGCATCACCCGCGCGAGATCGAAGCCGATGCGGTTCGGGCTGTCGCTGTCGAGCGCAAACACGCTTTCTGCATAGGAGGACACGATCCCGGCGCCATAAATGCGCAAGGCCCCCGCCTCGCGGATCAGCCCGAACTCGACCGTGTACCAGTAAAGCCGCGCCAGTTGCTTGAGCGCATCGAACTTCAGGCTGCGCAGGCCGCCCTCGCCATAGGCGACCATATAGTCGGCGAACACGGGGTCGGCGAGCATCGGGACATGGCCGAACACGTCGTGGAAAACGTCGGGTTCCTGCAGGTAATCGAGCTGCTCGGGTGTGCGGATGAAATTGCCCGCGGGGAAGCGCCGGTTCGCCAGGTGATCGAAAAACACATCGTCGGGGACCAGTCCCGGCACCGCGACGACCTGCCACCCCGTCGCCGCCATCAGCCGCGCGTTGAGCTCGCGATAGTCGGGGATACCCGGTTTTTCGAGCCGCAGCACGTCGATGCCGCGCAGGAACGCCTCCGACGCGCGGCCGGGGAGCATCGCCGACTGGCGCGCGAACAGCTTGTCCCACATCGCATGTTCGTCGGCGGTGAAGGCATCCCAGTTTTGCGAAATCGTCCAGTCGGCCGCAGCGCCCGGCGGCGGCGTTTCATGGACATGGGTAAAGCCGTCTTTCATACCATCCCGTCTAGCATGAACTGGTTTCAGATGAAACCTTCACGTGCTCGCCATTCCCAGCCATCGCGCCGCGCGCGGCAGGCGCGGGATGATGAGCCGATCGACGATCCAGAGCAAGATCAACGACGCCGCGAGCAGCGGCACCAGCGCCGCGAGCATCAGGATGATCGCCGCCACGCCCTTCAGCTTCGCCGGGTCGCGCGGCAGCGGCGGGGCGCCCAACGCATCATCGGGCTTGCGGCGGCGCCACATCAGGAAACCCGACACGGCGAGTATCATCAGCATCAGCGCGGTCAGCACCCCGATCAGCTGGCTGACGATCCCGAACAGCGCCCCCTCGTGCCAGGCGATGCCGATGCCGACGATGCGGTCGATGACATGTTTGTCGGCAAAGCCGCTGCGCGATACCTCGATCCCGGTGACCGCGTCATAACTCACCTTGCGCACCAGCGGGCGGTTCTGCGTCCGGGTGGTCAGCGTCCATGTATCGCCATTGGGCGGCCCGAACATATTCGGCGCCCCCGGTGGCTGGATGATCACCGGCGCGGGCAGATTTTCATTTTGCGCGCGCAGCACGATACGGTCGAGCGCGACGCGCGGTTCGTCGTCGACCGCGACGGGCGCCGGCATCGCCTTTGCCATCGCGCTGTGATCATGCGCGGCATGATGGCTGGCATGGCCGCCGCTTTTCCAGTCTTGTGCGCCCTGGACCCAGC
>JAHCKJ010000196.1 GCA_026125835.1 Sphingopyxis sp. | reverse complement strand
GGCTGTGTCGCTGGCGCTGGTCGGCTGCGCCGCGAGCGACGGCAAGCCGCAGACGGCAAGCGCGC
Organism: Sphingopyxis sp.; assembly: GCA_026125835.1. Taxonomy (GTDB): domain Bacteria; phylum Pseudomonadota; class Alphaproteobacteria; order Sphingomonadales; family Sphingomonadaceae; genus Sphingopyxis. The sequence goes on along the minus strand of JAHCKJ010000196.1, from coordinate 4,299 downwards.
AGCCCGCGGCGGAGAAGCCCGTCAAGTTCAACAAGGACCCCTATCCGTCGACCTATCGCCCCTAGGCCGGGCGGCCGACCGCGGTGCGCGGTGTGACGATCTTTGACGGCGAAGGCGGACGGATCGACAATGGGGTTGTGATCTTCGCGGGCGGCAAGGTCGAGGCGGTCGGCGGCGGCGATACCGCGGTTCCGGCGGGCTATGATGTTGTCGATGGCAGCGGCAAATTCGTCACCCCGGGGATCATCGATATTCACAGCCATTTGGGCGACTATCCCTCGCCCGGCGTCGAAGCGCATTCGGACGGCAATGAAGCGACGTCGCCGACGACGCCCGAAGTGTGGTCGGAACATAGCGTGTGGCCGCAGGATCCTGGATTCAGCCGCGCGTTGGCGAATGGCGGCGTGACATCGCTGTTGGTGTTGCCGGGCAGCGCGAACCTGATGGGCGGGCGTTCGGTGACGCTGAAGAATGTGCCGTCGCGCACCGTACAGGGGATGAAGTTCCCCGGCGCGCCCTATGGCCTGAAAATGGCATGCGGCGAGAACCCGAAGCGCGTTTACGGCGGCAAGGGCCGCGCGCCGTCGACCCGCATGGGTAATTTCGCGGTCAATCGCGCGACCTGGCAGAAAGCCGCCGCTTACAAGAAGAAGATGGACGAGGGCAAAGCCGTCGACCGCGACCTGGCGATGGAAACGCTGGCCGGGGTGCTGGCGGGCGAAATCCTGATCCACAACCATTGTTACCGCGCCGACGAAATGGCGCTGGTGATCGATATGTCGAAGGAATTCGGATACAAAGTGTCGACATTCCACCATGCGGTCGAAAGCTACAAGATCGCCGACATGCTGGCCAAGGAAGGCATTTGTTCGGCGATGTGGGCCGACTGGTGGGGTTTCAAGATGGAAGCCTATGACAGCGTGAACGAGAATGTTCCGCTGGTTCACAATGCCGGAGCCTGCGCGATCGTCCATTCGGACGACGCGAACCAGATCCAGCGGTTAAACCAGGAAGCCGCAAAAGCGCTGAAGGCCGGACGCCGCATGGGCATCAACGTCAGCGACGAGGTCGCCTGGACCTGGCTGTCGCACAACCCGGCCAAGGCGCTGGGGATTGGCGACAAGACGGGCAGCCTGAAAGCGGGTAAAATGGCCGACGTCGTGCTGTGGAACGGCAATCCGTTCAGCGCCTATACGCGGCCCGAGAAAGTGTGGATCGACGGCGCGCTGATGTTCGATGCGTTCGATCCGAAACGGCGTCCGGTGAGCGATTTCGAGCTGGGCCAGCCGGGCGAGGGAGATGTGAAATGAAGAGTCTCCTGCGCCGTATGACGTTCCGTTCGTCCCGAGCGAAGTCGAGGGACGCGAAGGATGGCGTCAACGTGTCTCGACTTCGCTCGACACGAACGGGGTTGGGAAGCGCACTGGTTGCTGCCTTGGCACTGGCCACGCCCACACACGCCCAGGACATCGCGATCATCAACGCCAGGCTCGTTATCGGCGACGGCAGCGCGCCGGTCGAGGGCGGGACCGTCGTTGTGCGCGGCGGCAAGGTGGTGGCCGCAGGCGCCGGGGTCGCCGTGCCCGCCGGGGTCGAGCGCGTCGACGCCGGGGGGCGCTGGGTGACGCCGGGGATCGTCGCGGCGTTCAGCCGCGTCGGGCTGGTCGAGGTCGACGCGGTTGGCGGCACCAATGATCGCAACGCCCCGCGCACCCGCTTTTCGGCGGGGCTGGATATCGCGCCCGCGCTGAACCCGATGGGATCGCCGGTCGCGGTGAACCGCGCTTCGGGCATCACCCGCGCGATCGTTGCGCCGGGGGGCAGCAGCAATTTGTTCGCCGGGCAGGGCGCGGTTGTCGACCTGGCCGACGATATGGACATGGTGACCAAGCCCCGCGCGCTGCAATTTGTGGCGTTCGGCGAGGATGGTTCGGCGAAGGCGGGGGGCAGCCGCGCCGCGACCTTCCTGCTGTTCCGCGAACAATTGCTGGCGGCGCGCAGCTATGCGCGCAACCCCGCTGCGCTTGCCGAATGGGGCAATGACGCGATGATCCAGCGCGCCGACGCCGATGCGCTGGTGCGCGTGATCGACGGGACGACGCCGCTGTTCGTGCGCGTCGATCGTGCCGCCGACATCGTCAATGTGCTGAAGTTGCGGCAGGAGTTTCCGGCGTTGAAGCTGGTGCTCGTCGGCGCGACCGAGGGTTGGCTGGTGGCGCGCGAGATTGCGGCGGCGCGGGTGCCGGTGCTGGTGTCGCCGCTGACCGACCTGCCGGGCACGTTCGAGCAGCTGGGCGCGACGCAATCGAACGCGGGCCGCCTGAAGGCCGCGGGGGTCGATGTGTCGGTTGGAGTGTTCGACGACGATGATGCGCACAAGATGGGCTATGCGACGCAATATGCCGGCAATCTGGTCGCGCTGACCCGCCTGCCGGGTGCCAGCGGGATGAGCTGGGACCAGGCCTTTGCCGCCCTGACCAGCGCCCCGGCGCGCGCGGTCGGCATGGAGGGCAGCATCGGATCGCTGCGCCCGGGCCGCGTCGGTGACGTTGTGATCTGGGACAATGATCCGCTCGAACTCGGCAGCCGTCCGACCGCGATCTTGATCGACGGCAAGGCGCAGTCGCTGACGACGCGCCAGGACCCCCTGCGCGATCGGTACGCGACGCCGGGCGAGGGTGCGTTGCCCAAGGCTTATGATCGGTAGGTTCTGACCCGTCATCCCGGCTTTCGCCGGGATGACGATCATTGGGGCGGCGCGGCGAAATGTGCTAGGGCCGAGTGGCGTAGGCAGGAGAGAGGCGTTTCCATGCAACCGATGTCGCTGTTGATCACCACCTGCGCGCTGTTCGTCGGGTCACACCTCGTGCTGTCGCACCCACTCCGTCACGGGCTCGCCAGTCGATTGGGCGAGCGGGGGTTCCAGATCGTCTATTCGATCGTCGCCATCGCCACCTTCATCATGCTGGTGCAGGCGTGGCGCGGCATGCCGCCCGAACCGCCGTTATGGGCGGTCGGCGACGGACTGTGGATCGTGGCGTCGATCATCGTGCTGTTCGCCAGCGTGCTGTTCATGGGGTCGTTGATCGGCAATCCGGCGCTGCCCGCGCCGGGCGCCGCGGCCGCGGCGCAGACTGCGCCGCGCGGGGTGTTTGCGATCACCCGCCACCCGATGATGTGGGGATTTGCGCTGTGGGCCGTGGCGCATGGCATGGTGATGCCGACCAACGCGCAAATCATCCTGTCGGCGACGATCGTCTTTCTCGCGCTGGTCGGATCGGCGGGGCAGGACGTCAAAAAGGCACGGTTGATGGGCGACAGCTGGCGGCATTGGGCGGCACGGACGAGCTTTGTGCCGTTTGCGCGCCAGGTCGGCGGCGCGGCGCCATGGGGCGACACGATCCCGCGCCCGCATGCGCTGTTCGGCGGCATCGTGCTGTGGCTGGTCGCCACCTGGGCCCACGGTGCGCTGGGTTATATGGTCGCAGGCATGTGGCGCTGGATTGGCTGAGGCGTGAACGCCGACGTTCACGCGTCCGACCTTGCGCTACGACTGCTCGGGCGGACCTATGGCGAACTGGATGCCGAGGAACGCCGCGTGATCGGCGCGATCGCCGCGCATCGCCCGACCAGCCGCGATGCCGCGGATATCGACGATGCCGAGGCGAGTTTCGGCGCGCGCCTGTCGGATCGTGTCGCCGCGATCGGCGGATCGTGGGGTTTCATCATCCTGTTCACGCTGGTGCTGCTCGGCTGGATGCTGCTCAATTCGGAAGTGCTGGCGCACTGGGGGATGGCGTTCGATCCCTATCCGTTCATCTTCCTGAACCTGATGCTGTCGACGCTGGCCGCAGTGCAGGCGCCGATCATCATGATGAGCCAGAACCGCGCGGCGGCGAAGGACCGGATGGCGGCGAGCCTGGATTATGAAATCAATTTGCGCGCCGAGCTGGAGATCATGCGGCTGCACCACAAGATCGACGCGTTGGTGGAGCAGGTTGAGGGGTTGGGGAGCGGGTCGAAGGGCTAAGGCTGGCTTTTTTGGGGCGGGGAGCGGACGTGCGTTCACCATCCTTCGTCATGCTAAAAATGTCGTGTTTTGGTCGAAAGCCGCCGTTTCCTGCGGCCTCGCTTGTTCGACTACAACCGCACCATCCGCATCCCCATTTCGCCATAGCGCGGTCCGCTGGTGCCTCCCTTCGGCGCTGCCGCGTCGATCGCGGCGAGGTCGTCGGCGGTCAGCGTCACATCGGCCGCACCGACGCTGTCCCCCATCGTCGCGCGGCGTTTGGTGCCGGG
>JAHCKJ010000195.1 GCA_026125835.1 Sphingopyxis sp. | reverse complement strand
CAATGAGTCAGCCGGAGAGCGGGCAGCGGCAAGTCACAGGAGACAGATATGAAAAAGATTTTGACGATTGCAGCCGTCGGCACGCTCCTGGCGGTGTCGGGTTGCGGCAAAAGCGAAAATGCCGGCGGCGCGGTGAAGCGCGAGGCGGGCAATTGGAAAACCGATGTCAAGCTGGTGAAGTTCGAAGTGCCCGGCATGCCGCCCGAAATGAAGGAGGGCATGTCGAAGATGATGGAAGGCGCCAGCGGCATGGACCAGTGCGTCACCCAGGAGCAGGTCGAGAAGGAAGATATTGCGGCCGAACTCGCCAAGGGGCCGGGCAGTGGCGGCGAATGCACCTGGTCGAAAAAGGACATCGCGGGCGGCAAGATCGACATCGCCGGAACCTGTACCGCCAACGGCCAGACGGTCGACATGGCGATGACGGGCACGATGGAAGCGAAAAAGAGCGACGTGACGATCACGACCAAGGGCAAGGTGCCGACCGGCGGCGACATGGAAATGGTCATGCAGATGACCAGCACCCACACCGGCCCGTGCAAGGCACCGGCGACGACCTGAACCATCAGGTAATTGCCAATCGATCGGGGCGTCAGCAAAGCTGGCGCCCTTATCCTGTCAACATCGTATCGACGCGGGAGGAAACCAAGGATGCTGGGTTATGTGACGATGGGCACCGACGATCTGGACCGTGCGCGCGAATTTTACGCCGCGCTGCTCGGGACGATCGGCGCCAGCGAATTGATGCGCATGTCGGACGAAGACAACGGGTTCACCCTCTATGCGACCGGCTGGGGACAGCCGGGGATCGCGGTCACGCGGCCGTATGACGGCCAACCGGCGCATCGCGGCAACGGGCATATGGCGGCGATCGTCGTCGATAGCCGTGCCAAGGTCGATGCGCTTCACGCCAAGGCGCTTGAACTCGGCGGCAGCTGCGAAGGCGCGCCGGGCGTGCGCGGCGACGAGGGCGAGCAGGCGTTTTATGGCGCCTATTTCCGCGACCTCGACGGCAACAAGCTCTGCGCCTTCCGGATCGGGCCGGCCTGAATTTGACCAGCTGGCTCGGGCGGCGGTCGGCGCCGCTGCTCATCGGCCTCGTTGCGGGCCTGCTGGCCGTTGCGCTCGGGCTGCTCGCGGGCAGCGATGCTGCGGAGCGCGCCGGCCTTGCGGCACGATGGACGGCGCGCGCGGCATTGCCGCTGTTTCTGGTGGCCTTTCTGGCATCGACGCTCGTCCGGCGCTGGCCGCACGATCTGACGCGCGCATTGCTGCGGCGCCGCCGCCAATGGGGGCTGGGTTTTGCGCTGGCGCACACCATCCATCTCGCCGCGCTGGCGGTGAATGTCATCGTCTATGCGCCCGGGCGGACGTGGCAGTCGCTGATCGGCGGCGGCCTTGCCTATGCGATGATTTTTGCGATGGCGCTGACCTCGACCGACGGGTGGCAACGGCGGCTGGGCCGGTGGTGGCACCGCCTGCACCTGTTCGGCATCTATTATATCTGGTTCATCTTCACCGCCAGCTACGCGGGCCGGGCGTTCGGCGACGATCCCGACAAGCGGGTGGTGGGAATCGTGTTCGGGTTGATCCTGGTCGCCGCGCTGGCGTCCCGCCTGTGGCCGCGAAAACGGCCGGTCGACTTGCCGGACAGGTGACAGGTGGGGCTGTCATCCCGTCCGGCGAAGTCTTGAACCGAGACCGGAGGGCAATGAAACATGCCAGGGACCAGCTCGCACGCTTCGCCTGTCGGCCTCAATATCGCGCCGATGTAGGAGGGGCGCGACAGAGCGAAGGATGACAGGTTTCCGAAACGGCGGCAGTTACAAGGGGTCACACGCCCCCATGTCGCCGTTTGATAACCCTTTCTTAACCCGGTTTCGCGTTTCGTCGTTCCAGATTGGCGGTTCGTCGCTCTTTTGCTATGACAGGGGGGGCGCCTGTTACCGTTACGTCGACGTAACAATGGCTGGTCGCGCTTGAGGATTGGCGTATCACCCGCCGCGCCCGTCACGGGCTATTGAGGGTAGCATGGACCACGCGAAAGCGAACGACAAGCAGGGTTCCGGCGAGACCGACCGGATTATCGCGGCAGAGCTGGAGCGATTGCTCGAATCGCCGCTGTTCGTCCGCTCGCCGGTCTTGTCGCGACTGCTGCAATTCCTTGTCGAACACCGGTTGCGCGGCGGGCGCAGCGCGCCCAAAGCCTATGCGATCGCCACCGAAGCGCTTGGTCGCAGCGCCGATTTCGATCCTGCGGTCGACAGCTATCCGCGCGTAATGGTCGGCCGGTTGCGCACCCTGCTCGATCGCTATTACGCCGATACGCCGTGGATCCACCGGCTGCGGGTTCCGCAGGGCAGTTACGAGGTGGTCGTGCAGCACCGGGTTTCGCCGCCCGCCCGGTCTTTTGACGCGTCCGAAATTGGCAGTGACGTCAAGGCTGCGGCGAGCGGTGACCAGGCCGGAGCGCCAAGGGCACCGGGAGCAGCCTCGACTGGCGCCGCGCCGCGCTATGGCCGCTGGTTCGTCGCAATCCTGCTGCTCGCGCTGGCGCTGTTCGCGCTGTCGGCGCTGCGCAGCAGCCCCGACCGGCTGTTTGTCGGCGCACCGGCGGCGATGCCGCTGCTGGAAGTCAGCGCGCCGGTGTCGGGAAATACGCCGCCGTCGCGCGCGCTGGCGCGGGCGCTCGACAGCAAGCTGCGCGACGGGCTGCGCCGGTTCGGCATGGTCGAACTGTTGAGCGCGCAAGCCCCGGGCGCCGCGGCGGCACGCGCCGACTATCGTCTCGACGTGTCGATGGTGCTGAACCAGCAGGGGGTCGGCCAGGTCACGCTGGTGCTCAATCGCGTTTCCGACCAGCGCGCCATTTGGTCGCAGCAGGAACGGATCAGCGACGAGGGCATGCCGCAGCTTGAATCGATCGAGCCGCTCATTGCGCAGATTGCCGCCGACTACGGGGTGATCGTTCGCGACCAGATCCAGCGTCAGCCTGACAATTTTGCGGCGGGCTATCCCTGCCTCGCGCAGTTCAACCGGATGCGCCAGATGCGCAACATACCCTATGCGCAGCAAGTCGAAGCCTGTCTTCGGGCAACGCTGAAACAGAATGCGCGCGATCCCGTTGCGCTGGCGGCGCTATCGCTGCTGCGCTTTGGCGACTGGCAACCGCAACGCATGGCGCCGGCGGGCCGCGAAGCCTTTGCCGAGGGCCGCGCACTCGCGAAGCAAGCCTATGAGAGCAGTCCGAATTCGTCGGCAGGGCTGTTCGCGATGGCGCGCGCGAATTTTTACGCGGGCAATTGTCTGCGCGGCAACACGATGGGCGACGCCGCGCTGCGGCTCAATCCCTATGATCCCGATCTCAACGGCTTTCTGGGGTTGTTCAAGATCACCTGCGGCCAAGCGGAGGCGGGCGAAGCGCTGCTCCGGCGGTCACTGGCGCTCGATCCCTCCTATCCCGGCGTTCCGGCGGTGACGCTGGCGTTCATCCTGTCGCAGCGCGGCGAGCAGGAGGAAGCACGCGCGGTGCTCGACCAGATGCCTTCGCCCACGACGATGGAGCCGCAATTTCTGATGGTCCGCGCGATCGTGTTGGCGCGTCAGGGTGACGTCGCGGGCGGGCAGGCCGAATGGCGCCGTTTGCTGGCCTATACACGCCAGCCCGCGACGGCGTCGCCGGAAACCGTCCTCGGCCGCTTCCTCATCACGCCGGTGGTGATCGAGCGTGCTTCGGCGGCGCTGCGCGAGTCGGGGGTCGTTGTGGCCAAGCCTGCCGCTTGACGCGACCGGCCGCGCTCCGCAGAAGCGGCGGATGTTTTATTCCCTTGCGCTTCTGGCTTCGACCAGCGTGGCCGATCCGGCTGCCATTGCCGTCCATTTCGATCGCAAGGGCGCGCTTGAAACGCGGGTGGTCGCGGGGCGGGCGGATCGCGCAAGCGGAAGGCCGCTGACCGCCGACGATCCGGTTCGCATTGCGTCGGTATCGAAACTGGTTGTCGCGCTTGGTGTATTTCGGCTGGTCGAGCAAGGCCGGCTCGATCTCGATCGCGACGTGTCTAACTATCTTGGCTGGCGCCTGCGTCATCCGGCGCATCCCGACCGGCCGGTCACGCTGGCGCAGCTGCTCGGCCACCGGGCAGGTTTGACCGACCGGATCAATTACGCACTGCCGCTCGGCGCGGACCTTGAAGCCGCGCTCGAGGATGCGGAGGCGTGGGATGACGCGCGCCCGCCCGGCGGCGATTTTGTCTATGCCAATCTCAACTATCCGGTGGTCGCCGCGGCGGTGGAAGGGGTCACCGGCGAGCGGTTTGACCGGGCGATGACCGAGCTGGTGTTTCGCCCGCTGGGGATCGACGCCTG
>JAHCKJ010000194.1 GCA_026125835.1 Sphingopyxis sp. | reverse complement strand
ACCTCGATGCGTGGGACGGCTATCCCGCCGCCCGCGCGCGCCTCCTCGCCGCCGCGCAGCGCGCCGATGCCGATCTGGTGACGCTCACCGGCGACACCCACAACGCCTGGGCGTTCGATCTGGAAACCGACGGCCGCCCCGCGGGCATTGAAATCGCGGGGCAAAGCGTCACCTCGCCGGGCTTCGAGGCCTATATCCCCGGCGTCAGCGACGAGGCGCGCGTCGCCGCGCTGCGCCGTTCGTCACCCCAGCTCAAATGGGCGAACACCCACGACCGCGGCTATGTAACGGTGCAGCTGACGCGCGAGCGCGTCACCGCGAACTGGCACAGCATCGAAACGATCCGCACCCGGTCGCCCGCGCTGAAGGGCACGCACAGCATGACGGCGGCGCGCGGGCGGCGGACTTTCGACGCGGCTTAGCTATACGGCGGCGTCTCCTCGAACTCGGCGAACCAGGGGTAATCGTTCGCAACGCTCGCGGTGAAATTGGGGGCGCGTTTTTCGAGGAAGCTGGTGACCCCCTCGGCCGCGTCGGGGCTGCGGCCGCGGGCGAAGATCGCGCGGCTGTCCCAGCGGTGCGCGCTCATCGGATGCGGCGCGCCGAGCATCCGCCACAGCATGTGGCGCGTCAGCGCGACCGAAACCGGCGCGCTGTGGTCGGTCAGCTCGCGCGCCTTGGCGATTGCGGCGTCGACGAGTTCGCCGGGGGCGTGAACCGACTGGACGAGGCCTTTCTCATGGGCTTCCGCTGCCGGGATGAGCCGCCCCGAAAAGCACCAGTCGACCGCGGTCTGGATGCCGACGAGGCGCGGCAGGAACCAGCTCGACGCCGCTTCGGGCACGATCCCGCGCCGCGCAAAGACGAAGCCGTAGCGGGCAGTGTCGCTGGCGAGCCGCGCGTCCATCGACAGGGTCATCGTCGCGCCGATCCCGACCGCGGCGCCGTTGATCGCGCCGAGCACCGGTTTCTTGCAGTCGAAAATCCGCATCGACACGCGCCCGCCCGAATCGCGGATCAGCGGGTGCGACCAGTCGATCGTGCCGTCTGCGGCGACCGGGCTCGCCGACATGCCGTCCGGCAATATCGCCTGCTTGTCGGTGCGCTTGTCATAATCGAAGGTCGCGGCGCCCTGGCCCAGATCGGCACCCGCGCAATAAGCCTTCTCCCCCGACCCGGTGAAGATCACCGCGCGCACGCCGTCGTCGGCGTCGCATTCATCGAGCGCCGCGACGATCTCCAGCATCATTTCGGTGGTGAACGCGTTCATCCGGTCGGGGCGGTGCAGCGTCAGCAACGCGATGCCCTCGTGGCGGTCGAGGCGAATCTGGTCGAAGCTCATCCATATCTCTCCTTGCTTTTGACGCAGCGTCGCAAGCGATGGCGCCGAGTGCAAGCACTTTACGTAAACGTAAATCAACCGTTGTCCCCGCGAAGGCGGGGGCGACGGTTCGGGATCGGGGATGACGCGCCGCACCTTTGCCGCTATAGGCCGCCCGACCGCCCCGGCGCCGCGCTCGCTTTTGAGTCGCCTGCCGGGGCCATTCATTTGGTTCCGACAGAAAGTTGACCGCCATGGCCCGTCGCCGCCAGATTTACGAAGGCAAAGCCAAGATCCTGTACGAAGGCCCCGAGCCGGGCACGCTGATCCAGTATTTCAAGGACGACGCGACCGCGTTCAACGCGCAGAAGCGCGGGACGATCAACGGCAAGGGCGTGCTCAACAACCGGATTTCGGAGCATGTCTTCACCCTGCTTGGCAATATCGGCGTGCCGACGCATTTCATCCGCCGCCTCAACATGCGCGAGCAGTTGATCCGCCAGGTGGAAATCGTGCCGATCGAGGTGATCGTACGCAACGTCGCCGCGGGCACACTGTCGAAGCGGCTCGGGATCGAGGAGGGGACGCAGCTTCCCCGCACCCTGATCGAATATTGTTACAAGGATGACGCGCTCGGTGACCCGCTCGTCGCCGAGGAGCATATCGCCTGCTTCAACTGGTGCAGCCAGGAAGAATTGCACGACATTCAGGACATGGCGATCCGCATCAACGACTTCATGTCGGGCATGTTCGCCGCGGTCGGCATCCGCCTGGTCGATTTCAAGCTCGAGTTCGGGCGGCTGTACGACGGCGATTTCAGCCGCATCATCCTGGCCGACGAGATCAGCCCCGACGGTTGCCGCCTGTGGGACATGACGACGAACGAAAAGCTCGACAAGGACCGCTTCCGCCGTGACCTCGGCGGCGAGGTCGAGGCCTATCAGGAAGTCGCGCGCCGCCTGGGCCTGCTCCCCGAGGGCGGCGACAATGCCGTGCTCGACCTCGAAAGCCACCGCAAGAAAAAGGGCAGCTGAGCGCCGACCTCGCCGGCGATCGGCCATGTCGCCGGTCGAAGGCACAGGCTGGCCCGGCGAACCGGTTCTTGACCGCAGGCGCGGCGGTGGCCAAACCCGCCGCATGACCAGCTCTTTTGTCCGGCGCGCTTCGACCGCGCTTTCGCCGCTTGTCCTGCTCGCCGTTATCGCTGCGCCGGCCCATGCCCGCGAAGCATCAACCACGACCGCAACGGCCGCGGTCAATCCGCAGAACGACGCGGCAAAGGCATGGAATTTCGCTGCCAGCGACGTTCCGGTCGACCCGAACATCGTCTTTGGCGTCCTGCCCAACGGCATGAAATATGCGCTGCTCAACAACAGCACGCCCAAGGACAGCGTCGTCCTGCGGATGCGTTTCGACGTCGGCAGCTTTGCCGAGGCGGACGACCAGCGCGGGCTCGCCCATTTCCTCGAACATATGGCGTTCAACGGGTCGACCAACGTGCCCGAGGGCGAGATGATCAAGCTGCTCGAGCGCAAGGGGCTGGCGTTCGGCGCCGACACCAATGCCTCGACCGGGTTCGACGAAACGATCTACAAGCTCGACCTGCCCAACGCGTCGGACGATTTGATCGACACCGGGCTGATGCTGATGCGCGAAACCGCCAGCGAGCTGACGATCGACCCCGCTGCGGTCGACCGCGAACGCGGCATCATCCTGTCCGAACGCCGCGCCCGCGATACCTACCAGCTGCGTAATCTGATCGATCAACTCGATTTCCAGACGCAGGGCATGAAGGTTGCGAGCCGCATCCCCGTCGGCACCGAAGAGGTGATCCGCACGGCACCGGCGGCACGCTTGCGCGATCTGTACGAGCGTTATTACCGCCCCGAGCGCGCGACGCTGGTGATGGTCGGCGATTTCGATCCGGCGGCGGTCGAGGCCAAGATCCGGGCACGTTTTGCCGACTGGCGGGGGCGCGGCCCCGCCGGGGCCGATCCCGACATTGGCACGGTCGATTTCAACCGCGCCGCGGCGGCCGACGATTTCATCGATCCCGCCATTCAGGATATGGTGACGATCAGCGCGCTCAAGCCCTGGCGGGAAGAGGGCGACACCAGGGCCAAACGCGCGCGCACGCTGGCCGAGGACGTCGGCGATGCGATCGTCAGCCGTCGCCTTGCAAAACTGGCGCTCGACGAGGATTCGCCAATCCTCTCCGCCTATTTTGGCAAGGCGTCGGGATGGAAAATCTTTGACCAGGTCACCGCTGGTGCGGTGGCCAAGGAAGGCGCGTGGGCAGACGCGCTGGCGCTGCTCGAACAGGAACAGCGTCGCGCGATCGAACATGGCTTCACCCAGGCCGAAGTCGACGAACAGCTGGCGACCCGCCGCACCGCGCTGCGCAATGCGGTCGCCGGGGTCGCAACGCGGCGAAGCGAGGTGCTCGCCGACGCGCTGGTCAACGCAGCCAAGGGCGATTTCGTGTTCGTGCGCCCCGAAACGTCGCAAGCGCTGTTCGAGGCGACCGCGCCGTCGCTCGACGCGGCGACGGTGACCGCGGCCTTCCGCAAGCGGATGGAGGGCTTCGGCGCGCCGCTGGCCCGCGTGTCCGCGAAAAAGCCGATCGAGGGCGGTCCCGACGCCATTCTCGCCGCGCTCCGGACCTCGACGCAGGTCGCGGTCGCGCCGCCGGCCGAGGCGGGGAAGACGGCCTTCGCCTATGACAATTTCGGCACCCCTGGCAAAATCGTCGGTGACGACCGGATCGAGGATCTGGGCATTCGCCGCGTCCGCTTTGCCAATAATGTGATGCTCAACATCAAGAAGACCGATTTCCAGAAGGACCGCGTCATGCTGTCGCTGCGCGTCGACGGCGGCAACCTGCTCGCGACGCGCGACGACCCCACCAAAGTGTCGCTGGCGGGATCGCTGATGCTGGGCGGACTCCATGCGCACAGCCTCGACGAACTGCGCTCGATCCTCGCGGGCCGGACGGTCAGCCCCAGCTTCGGCAATATGACCGATGCTTTCGGAGGCACGGCGCTCACCTCGCCCGAGGATTTTGCGCTGCAAGCCAAG
>JAHCKJ010000193.1 GCA_026125835.1 Sphingopyxis sp. | reverse complement strand
ATCGCCTGCGCCTGCCCGCCGTAATAGCCGGCCAGCAGCCACGGCCGCACCCTTTTGTCCTTCCAGCGCAGCCGTGCGGGGCCGGGGTCGTCCCCGGCGGGATCGTTAGCACTCGCTTCCTCCTCGGTCGCGCTGGCGGTCGAACCGGCGGCGGTCGGATAGGCGACGATTGCGCCGCGCGCGGCAAAGCGCGGCACATCGTCGGGCAGCCGCCAGCGCAGCATGACCAGCACCAGCAGGCCGATCAGCGCGAAAACAAGCAATGGCCCCGACAGCCCGACCAAGGGCAGGATGAAAAAGGGCGCGATCGCCGGGCCGATCACCGTACCGAGCCCGAACGACGAGGAAACGAGCGACAGCGCCTGGGTGCGTTCCTCGGGATCGGTCCGCGACGCGACATAGGCCTGCACCGCGGGCGGCGCGGCCGATCCGAAGCCGCCGTAGAGGCTGCGAAACACCGCGAAGATGATAAAGGTCACGCCCGCCGCGACATAACCCTGTAGCCCCGCCCACAAGGTCAGCCCGCACAGCGCCATCGACGCCATGAACCCGACGACGCCCAGCGCCATCAGCGCCTTGCGTCCGCGCTTGTCGGACTGGCGCGCCCAGTGCGGCGCGGTCAGCACCCACAGCAGCGCCGACCAGCTGAACGCCAGGCTGACCCAGACGTCGGGGATGTGCAGCTTGGCGCCGATCGCGGGGAGGATCGATTGCATCGCGGTGTTGCCCGCCGCGGCGACGAGCATCACCGAGAAGAGCACCGCCATGCGATCCGCCGGGATCGAGCGCGATATTGTCGCCATGCCGCCTGTGCCCTTTTCGTCCGGAAGTCCGCAATCCGCGCCTTTCCCTACACGCGGTCGCAGGGCTGTCCAGAGTCAAGACAGACTCTTTCCTTGCGCGCCGCCGCCGATTTTGCCACGCCCGTGCCAACGGCAACAATGCGAAAGCGATCATGACCAATCCGCGGGCGCACGCCCAAGAAACCAAAGCGCCGCTCGCCCGCAGGGTTCGGATGGGGTTGAAACGCTTTTTCGGGCCGTGGGGCATGTTCGTCCGCGGCTTCATCAAACATCCTGTCATGGTGGGATCGATCGTTCCGTCGTCGCCGACGCTGATCCGCCACATGCTGAAGCCCGTCGACTGGAAGAATACGAAGCTGTTCGTCGAATATGGCCCCGGTGTCGGGACATTCTGCCGCCCGGTGCTCGAAAAAATGGCGGGCGATGCGACGTTGATCGCGATCGACACCAACGAGGATTTCATCGATTATCTGCGGAAAGACATCCGTGACAGCCGCTTCGTCGCGGTGCACGGCTCGGCCGCCGACGTTGAGCAGATCATCGCCGCGCACGGGTTCGACAAGGCGGACTATGTCCTGTCGGGGCTGCCCTTTTCGACCTTGCCTGCAGGCGTCGGGCCGGCGATCGCTGCGGCGACGCACAATGTGCTGCGCCCCGGCGGTGCCTTTCTGGTCTATCAGTTCCGCGCCCGCGCGCGCGATTTCCTGGCGCCGCATTTTGCGCGCATCGACGACGCGTTCGAATGGGTGAACGTGCCGCCATGCTTCCTGTTCTGGGGCTGGAAAGACTAGACTTCCAGATCGGGGTCGGTTTCGCCGAGCCCGAAGTTGAGCCGCCGAGATACCGTATAATCCGCCACGCCGACCACGAACCACGCAAGCGTCCACCGCAGCCGCGTCAGCCATCCAGCGCGCGCCTTGTGCGCCGTGGCGGTGATATTGTCGCAATCCTCGCGCTGCGCCGCGATAAATCGGCGCAACTGTTCGGCAAAACCCGCGTCGGCGACGCGCAGCATCAGCTCGACGTTGACGAACAGGCTGCGCATGTCGAAATTGGCGGTCCCGATGTAAACGACATCGTCGATCACGATCAGCTTCATGTGCAGCTTGCACGGGCGATATTCCCAAATCGTCGCGCCCTTGCGCAGCAGGTAACCGTACAGCAGGCGCGATGCGCCGATCGTTGCGGCATTGTCCGACTTGGCGGCCATGACGAAGCGCGCGCGGCCAAGCCGCGCGACGCGGCCGAGCCGCCGCAGCATGCCTTGCCCCGGCGAGAAATAAGCCATCGCCATGTCGAACTGGCACGCACCGACCAGGTCGCTCCGCACGGCCTGCGCCCATGGCGACAGGCGCTGCGTCGGGCCGCCGACCAGCCAGGTGACCGGTCCCTTGTCGACCGGCCATTCGCGGATCAGGCGGCGCAGCAGGAACAGCTTGCCGTCGTGGTGCACCGTATAGTCATGGATTTCCGCAAACCAGGCGACCATCCGCGCCACTGACGGCCCGCGCACGACGATGCCAAGGTCGAACCAGCAAAGGCTGCGATCGCCCGACAGATAGCCCGATGCGATATTGAAACCGCCGGTCACGGCGACTTCGTCGTCGATGACCAACAGCTTTTGATGGTTGCGGATGAGATAGCTCGATCGCCAGCGCCGCGAGAAAAAGGTGACGCTGCCGCGCGCGGCGCGCAGCGGAGCAAAGATGTCGTCGGTCAGGTCCGACGAACCAAAGCTGTCGATGACCGCGCGCACGCGCACGCCGCGCTGCGCCGCCGCCGTCATCGCATCGAGCACGCGCGTTCCGGCCTCGTCATGATCGAAAATATACATGACCAGGTCGATGCTGCGCGCGGCACCGTTGACGAGCGCCAGGATGCGCTCGATCCGCAGGTCGCCGTCCGCAATGACCTCGAGCCGGTGACCGGCGACCTCGGCCGTCAGCGCATCGGGGTGGCCGCCAAGACAGGTCGCGTCGTTCATCGCCCGCTCATAGGCGGGTCGCGGTGGCGGGAGCAAGCGCGGCGCTTTGATTGACAGCAAGCCGCGGTGCTGCTAGCGCGCAGCGCTTGCCGCCATGCCTCTGGCTGGCCTCTCCTCGATCAAGGAAAACACATGGCCCGCGTTACCGTCGAAGATTGCGTCGACAAGATTCCCAACCGTTTTGACCTTGTGCTGCTGTCGGCGCATCGCGCCCGCGAAATCTCGGGCGGATCGGAACTGACCGTCGACCGCGACCGCGACAAGAACCCGGTCGTCGCGCTGCGCGAAATCGCCGAACAGACGGTGCGTCCGAAGGATCTGACCGAAACGCTCGTTTCGACGCTGCAGAAAGTCGTGATCGACGACGACGACACGCCCGACGAAATCAGCTCGATCAGCCGCTCGGCCGAAGCCCTGCGCCTGACCGCCGCAGCCCCGCCGCGCAGCCCTGCGGGTGGTGGCGGCGACTTCGAATAAGTGAAGCGCTTGGAGTGACAGGGGGCCGCAGGAAACTGCGGCCCTTTTTTATACGCGGAGGGATGTGGGATGGCGACTAGCGACCGATAGTCGCCATTAAAGAACGTCGCCCCCGCCTTTGCGGAGGCGACGCGTCTGGAATCCACCCCAAAACCGACGTTCCCAACTACGCAACCTGCGTCAGCTCGGCCACCCGTATGGTCTTCGATGCCAGCATCGGCTCGATGATCTGCTCGATACGATGGGCGCGCGGCGATTTTGCCGCGATGTTGAACAGGCTGTTGGCGATGACGTCGGCGATCTGGACGCCTTCGCTGCGCCGACTGTCGGCGAGCGACGCCGTCCCCCAATGGCCCAGGCCGGCCTGGATTTCGGTCCGCACCTTGCTCAGTATGCCGGCGTCGTAGCGCCCGTCGTCGATCACGACATCGGCGCACACGCCTCCGGTTTCGGGCAGCCAGCGCCCGACCGCCAGATTGAGCAGCGCGGCATAGAGCGCAAGGTCGCTGGGCGGCGCATCGCTCGGCCCGCGCGCCAAAGTGTCACGCGTCGCGACGGCGACCCAGGCGCGGCCGCCGGCGCGATCGAACAGTTCGAGCAGATAGGCGCGCTCGACCAGGCTGATGCGGCTGCCCTTGAGCTCGCCGCGCAACCCGGTGACCGCCCTGAACCGGCGATGGATATCGGTCGCCGCATCGGGCGTCAGCACCGCTGCGGCAAAGGTCATCGCCCCCGCGTTGAGCCCGCCCGATTCATCGCAATAGATGGTCACCGCCGCAAGCCGCGACGGGTCAGCGGACGCGACCGAAAAAGGCGACCGTCCGGCTTTCGCCGACCGGCACCGCGTCGGGCCAAAGCCAGCGAACATGGGTGACATCGGCGCTGCTCGCGGCGCGTGATTCGGCATTCGGACCTGGTACGCGAAGGCTGCCGAGCACACCGAATGTCTTTCCGCCATCGACCGACACCGCGAACCCCGGCGATTCGTCGGCGCCGTCGAACAGCAGGGCGTCGGGAACGGGATTGACCAGATTGACCCCGGTGGCGGGGGCAGCGCCATTGTTGGTAAAGGTCAGCGTAACGCGGACGCGATCACCGGGCACCACGGTTTCCGGTGCGGTGTAGCTGATCGTGTCGGGTGCCCC
>JAHCKJ010000192.1 GCA_026125835.1 Sphingopyxis sp. | reverse complement strand
GCCACCCGGAGCGCACGTCTCCCTGACTGTCGATTGCCCTAGAGCGCCGAGCGCACCGCCGCGATGGCCGCGTCGGCCTTGCCGCCATCCGGTCCGCCGCCCTGTGCCATGTCGGGCCGGCCACCGCCACCCTGCCCGCCCAGCGCGACCGTCGCGTGCTTGATGAGCTCGGCGGCCGAGTGCTTGCCGACGAGATCGTCGGTAACGCCGATCGCGACCGTGCCCTTGCCGTCCTCGCCCTTGAGGACGAGCGCCACGACGCCCGAGCCGAGCTTCTTCTTTTCGACGTCCACGAGGCCGCGCAGGTCCTTGGCCGCCACGCCCTCGATGGCGCGGCCGACGAACGACACGCCATTGACGGTTTCGGCCGCCGGCGCCGCCGCGCCCGATCCGCCGCCGCCCAGCGCCAGCTTCTTCTGCGCCTCGCTCAGCGCGCGCTCGGACTTCTTGAGGTTCTCCTGCAGCGCCTCGATGCGGGTCAGCATTTCGGCCGGTGTCGCACGCAGCAGGTCGGCAGCGCTCGCCACCAGATTGGTGTTGGTGCGCGCATGGTGCCGCGCGCCGCGGGCGGTCAGCGCCTCGATGCGGCGCACGCCCGACGAAACCGCGCTTTCGCTGACGATCTTGAACAGCGCGATGTCGCCGAGCGCGCGGACGTGCGTCCCGCCGCACAGTTCGACCGAATAATGATTGTCGGTCGCCTTGCCCATGCTGAGCACGCGCACCTCGTCGCCATATTTCTCGCCGAACAGCGCGAGCGCGCCCGCCGCGACCGCGTCGTCGGGGGTCATCAGCCGTGTCGTCACCGGCTCGTTGCCGCGGATCTGCGCGTTTACGTCGGCCTCGATGTCGGCGATCTCCTCGGCGCTCAGCGCCTTGGGGTGCGAGAAGTCGAAGCGGAAGCGGTCGGCGGCGACCAGGCTGCCCTTCTGCGTCACATGCCCGCCAAGCCGGTTTCGCAGCGCCGCGTGCAGCAAATGCGTCGCGCTGTGATTGGCGCGAATCCGGTCGCGGCGTTCGGCATCGACGGTCAGCTGCACCGTGTCGCCGACCTTCAGCGTCCCCGCCTCCAGCTTTGCCTGGTGCGTGTGCAGGCGGCCGAGCGGCTTGCCGGTGTCGCTCACCGACGCCTTCGCGCCCTCCAGTGTCGCGATCGTGCCCGCGTCGCCCATCTGGCCGCCGCTTTCGCCATAGAAAGGCGTCTGGTTGGTCAGCACGACGATCGCGTCGCCCGCCTGCGCCTCCGTGACCGGCACGCCGTCCTTGACCAGCGCGATCACCTCGCCCTCGCCCACGGTCGACGTATAGCCGGTGAATTCGGTGCTGCCGTTGGTTTCAGCCAGGTCGAACCAGATGTCGTCCGACGCCTTGTCGCCGCTGCCCTTCCACGCCGCGCGCGCCGCCGCTTTCTGCTGCGCCATCGCCGCGTCGAAGCCCGCGCGGTCGACCGCGATGTCCTGCGCGCGCAGCGCATCCTCGGTCAGGTCGTAAGGGAAGCCATAGGTGTCGTAGAGCTTGAACGCGACGTCGCCAGCCAGCGTGTCGCCCTTGCCCATGCCCACCGTCGCCTCGTCGAGCAGTTTCAGCCCCTTGTCGAGCGTCTGGCGGAACTTGACCTCCTCGCGCTCGAGCGTCTCCGAAATCAGCGGCTGGGCGCGGATCAGCTCGGGGTAGGCGGCGCCCATCTCGGCGGTCAGCGACGGCAGCAGCCGGTGCATCAACGGGTCTTTGGCACCGAGCAGATGCGCGTGGCGCATCGCGCGGCGCATGATCCGGCGCAGCACATAGCCGCGGCCTTCGTTCGACGGCAGGACGCCGTCGGCAACCAGGAAGCTCGATGCGCGCAGGTGATCGGCGATCACGCGGTGGCTGGCCTGCGTGGCGCCCTCGGCCGGAACGCCGGTCAGCTCGACCGACGCGGCGATCAGCGCCTTGAAGGTGTCGGTGTCATAATTGTCGTGGACGCCCTGCAACACCGCCGCGACGCGCTCCAGCCCCATGCCGGTGTCGATGCTCGGCCGCGGCAGGAGGGTGCGCTCGCCGCCCGGCAGCTGCTCGTACTGCATGAACACCAGGTTCCAGATTTCGACGAAGCGGTCGCCATCCTCCTCGGGCGATCCCGGCGGGCCGCCCCAGATATGGTCGCCATGGTCGTAAAAAATCTCGCTGCACGGCCCGCACGGCCCGGTATCGCCCATCGACCAGAAATTGTCGCTCGTCGGAATGCGGATGATGCGATCGTCGGGCAGCCCCGCGATCTTGCGCCACAGGTCATAGGCCTCGTCGTCGGTGTGATAGACGGTCGCGGTCAGCTTTTCGGGCGCCAGCCCCCACGTCTTGGTGATCAGCGTCCAGGCATGGTGGATCGCCTGTTCCTTGAAATAATCGCCGAAGGAGAAATTCCCCAGCATTTCAAAGAATGTATGGTGCCGCGCGGTATAGCCGACATTGTCGAGGTCGTTGTGCTTGCCGCCGGCGCGCACGCATTTCTGCGCCGACGCGGCCGTGCTGTAGGGACGCTTTTCGAGGCCGGTGAAGACATTCTTGAACGGCACCATGCCCGCGTTGACGAACATCAACGTCGGGTCGTTGTACGGCACCAGCGGCGCCGACGGTTCGATATGGTGCCCCGTGCCCCCGAAATAGTCGAGGAACGAGCGGCGAATGTCGTTGGTCGATGTCATGCGCGCGAATTAGGCATTTTGCGGCGGTGCGACAAGCCGCTTCGTCGCGATAACGCCGATCGGCCGCGCCGGTCAAAAGGCCGTCGCGATTCCCTTGCCGAGATAACAGGGCAGCTGGCGCAGCACGTCGGCCTTTGGGACGCCGTCCTCGATCAGTTCGGGCGGCACCTCCGACGTGTCGGTGCGTACGACGGTCCATTCGGCGCCGGGCGCGGTGCGGTGGACGACGACATAGCCGCAATCCATCGTCCGGTCGGGCCGGTCGCCGCGAAAGTCGAACGCCGCGTAAAGGCCCGGCGGCTGGCCCGCAGGGTCGGCGTACCAGCTGACGCGCAATACGCGGAGCGTGCCGTCGGCCCACAACACGGCACGCTTGCGCAGGTTCATTTCCCATTCGAGCCGCGGGTTCGCCGCCTGGAACGACAGGCGCAGCATCGCATAGGCGCTGGCATAATCGCGCTTCGCCAGCGCCATCGTATAGGCGGCGAAGCGCCCCATCGCGGCGCTTTCATCGACGGCCGCGACGGCAAACGGCGCCCCGTCGGCACCCGTCGCGACGCGCTCTACTTCCGCACCGAGCGGTGGCACCTGCGCCGCCGCGGCGCTGCCCAGCAGCGCCAGCGCGGCGAACGGCAGCCAACGCCGCCGCTCAATAGCCATAATAGGCGCCGCCCTTTTCGCGCGCGCGCTGCCAGGCGGGGCGCGCGTGGCACGCGTTCACATACGCCGCGAGTTTCGGATAGCGCGGCGCCATGCCTTGCATGATCGCAATTTCGGCGGGGAAGCTGAGCATGATGTCGGCCGCCGACAGACTGTCGCCGATGAAATGGCCGGCGTCGCCGACGCGGCTTTCCATATAGGAAAAATGGGCGTCGAGTTGCTGGTTGATCCGCGGTTCGAGCGGCGCCGCCGCCTCGCCGAGCCGTGCGGTATAGATACGTAGCAGGATCGGGGTCATCGCCGAGCCTTCGGCAAAATGCAGCCATTCGAGGTGGCTGACATGGTCGTCGGTGCCGCGTTCGGGAACGAGATGCCCGCCGCCGTGGCGCTCGCACAGATATTCGGTGATCGCGCCCGATTCGATAATGACGCGGCCATTGTCCTCGATCACCGGCGACTTGCCGAGCGGGTGGACCGCAACCAGCTCGGGCGGCGCGAGGTTGGTGGTCGCGTCGCGGTCATAATATTTGATCTCGTACGGCGCGCCGATTTCCTCGAGCAGCCACAGGATGCGCTGCGAGCGGCTGTTGTTCAGATGGTGGACGATCAGCGTCATGATAATCTCCTCAAAAGGTCAGGTCCTGTATGGGCCGTTACGGTCGATCAGCGCCGCGAGCTCGCGCACCAGCTTGGCGCCGAGGATCGCCGTGACATCGCCGAGGTCGCGGCCGGGATGATGCTCGACGATGTCGGCGCCGACGATCGGCGCGGTCTGCCTGTGCAGCACCGCCAGCACTTCACGCACCGTCAGCCCGCCCGGCTCGGGATGCGCGACGCCGGGCGCCGCCGAAGGGTCGATGCCGTCGAGGTCGATCGAGATGTAGAGCGGGCCGTCCAGCACCGGCACCTTGTCAGGCGTGAAGTCGGCCATCGGGATGATTTCGACCCCGAAGCGCGCGGCCTGTTCGCGGCAATGCTGGTTGAGGGTGCGGATGCCGTCCTGCTCCAACCGTGCCGCGGGACCGCCTTCGCTATTGCGCGGGACTGGCTAGGCGTGGCTGCGCGGGTTGCGGGCAAAT
>JAHCKJ010000191.1 GCA_026125835.1 Sphingopyxis sp. | reverse complement strand
CATCGCGCCGCGCAGTTCGGTGACGCTCTGCCCCAGCTTCGTCGCCGCCTCGATCAGCCGCACCGCCGCGTAAGGAGCGTCGTCATAGCCGTAATAGCGGTCGGCGAAAAACACATGCCCGCTCATCTCGCCCGCCAGCGGGCTGCCGACCTCCTTCATCTTGGCCTTGATCAGGCTGTGGCCGGTCTTCCACATCAAGGGCTGTCCGCCGAGTTCGGAAACGCGGTCGAACAGCGCCTGGCTGGCCTTCACATCGGCGATGATCGTCGCGCCGGGCGCGTCGGCAAGCAGCGCTGCGGCATAGATTTGCAGCAGCTGGTCGCCCCAGATCACCCGCCCCTCGCCGTCAATCGCGCCGATCCTGTCGCCGTCTCCATCGAAAGCGACGCCGAAATCGAGATTCCTCTCCGCGACGAGCTTGCGCAAATCGGCCAGATTCTTCTCTTCGGTGGGATCGGGATGGTGGTTCGGGAAATGGCCGTCGATGTCGGTGAACAACAGGAAATGCTCGCCCGGCAACTTCGCGGTGAGTTTTTCGATCACCGTCCCCGCCGCGCCATTGCCCGCATCCCAGCCGATCCGATAGGCGCCGCCGGCGAATCCTTCGACCAGCCGGTCGACATAGGCGTCGATGATGTTGACGCTCTGCGTGGCACCTTCGCCAACTTCCCAATCCCCCGCAGCGGCCATTTCGCCGATCCGCTGGATGTCGGCGCCATAGAAAGGACGCCCCTGCATCACAAATTTGAAGCCGTTATAGTCGGGGGGATTGTGGCTGCCGGTTATCTGGATGCCGCCGTCCACCTCCTCGGTTGACGCTGCATAATAGAGCATCGGCGTCGGTCCGAGCCCGACGTTCAGCGCGTCGACCCCCGTCGCGTTGATCCCGGCGACCAGCGCGTCGCACAGCATCGGCGACGACAGCCGCCCGTCGTAGCCGACCGCGATCCGTTTGCCCCCGGCGCGCGCCACCAGCGTCGCGAAACTGCGCCCGATGGCATAGGCGTCCTTGTCCGACAACGTGTCGCCGACCACGCCGCGGATGTCATATTCGCGCAGCATCGTGGGGTGGAAATTATGGGTCATTGTTGATCCTCAAGGGGGACAAGGAATTCAGGCGGCGGCGAACAGATCGCCGTCGGGATGCAGCCGTTCACGCGCGGGGAGGTTCAGCCCGCCCATCGCCTCGCGCAGCTCCTGCCGCGCGACGACATGGCCGATTCCCATCCCGCCCAGATGCGCCTTGTCGAGCAGGGTCAGGCCCGCAGGAAACAGCTCGCGATAGATCACCCGTTCGCCCAGCCCCGGAATCACGCGGAAACCGACGCGGCGCGACAGCTGGCTCAGCGCTTCGCCGACGCGGCGCATATTGTGCGCGTCGACATGCTGGAGGCGGTTGCGCAGGATGATCCAGTCGATCGTCCGCCCGTCGCTCTTGGCGCGCGCCTTGCGCGTGTCCCAGATCAGTTCCGAATAAAAGCTGGGGCGGGTGACCTGAAACGTCTCGGGATCGACCTGACCGATCAGGTCGAAATCGATGAAGCTGTCGTTGATCGGGGTCACCAGCGTGTCGGCGGACGTCGCCAGATGGCGCGCAAAGACATCGTCGCGGCCGGGCGTGTCGGCGATGAAATAATCGACGTCGTGCGACAGCCGCGCGACCTGCGCGTCGAGTTCCTCGATCGTCGAACCCTCGAACACCTCGAAATGCGGCGTCGGCAGGTCGATATCGCGGCGCTTCGCGGTATTGGTCCGGTTCTCGAGATAGCGGTGAAAAGTGCGCTGGCGCGGGTCGAGATCAAGCCCCGCGACCTTCCATCCCTGGCTCGCCAACGCAACCGCGAAATGGACGGCGCAGGTCGATTTGCCGGTCCCGCCCTTTTCATTGGCAAAGATGATGCGGTGCGGGGCGGGGTTCGTCATGGGCGTTGCGATTTTCCTGTTGGCGGCGCATGGGAGCCGCTCGGGGTGGCCGTTGCGTCGCCATTATCGGAGGGCGGGCAAGCGTGCAAATCATCCGTGACATCGCGACGCTGCACCGCGCCATCGCGGCGCTGAAGCAGGGCGGCAAAAGCGTTGCGCTGGTGCCGACGATGGGGGCGTTGCACGACGGCCATCTGTCGCTGGTGCAGATGGGGCGACGCGTTGCCGATCATGTCGTCGTGTCGATCTTCGTCAACCCGACCCAATTTGGCCCCAACGAGGATTTCGCCGCCTATCCGCGCGACGAAGCGCGCGATGCGGCCTTGCTGGTCGAGGAAGGCGTGGCGCTGCTCTGGGCGCCCGACGTCGCGGTCATGTATCCCGGCGGCCACAGCACGCATATCGAGGTCGCCGAACTCGGCGCCGATTATTGCGGCGCCGCCCGCCCCGGCCATTTCGACGGGGTCGCAACGGTCGTCGCAAAATTGTTCAACCAGGTTCGTCCCGACATCGCAATTTTCGGCGAAAAGGACTGGCAGCAGCTCGCGATCATCCGCCGCATGGCACGCGATCTCGATTTCCACCTCGACATATTGGGCGCGCCGATCGCGCGCGATCCCGACGGCCTCGCGCTGTCGTCGCGCAACGCGTATCTGTCGGCCGAGCAACGCGCTGCCGCAACCGCCTTTCCCGATGCCTTGAAAGCCGCCGCAGCAACGATTGCCCGGGGCGGCGATGTAGACGCGGCGTTGACCGAAGCAGCGGCGGCGATCGTCACTGGCGGCTTTGACAGCGTCGATTATGTCGCGCTCGCCGATGCCGACAGCCTTGAAAGATTAACCGTTTTTCGGACCCCGGCGCGCCTGCTCGCCGCCGCGCGGATGGGCAAAACGCGGCTGATCGACAATTATCCGGTGAATTGATTGCGGCGAAAAACGGCGAAATTCAGCCACTTCGGCCCATTGTCCACAAGAAATCGCGCATCGCGTTAACGCTTTGTTGACCATAAGTCGCAAGGTTGGACCCCGAAGCCTCCTGTGGGGGGAGGCGACAGGGGGTTTTTATGGCCAACAGTCTGAAGTCCGCGCAATTTCTGATCGAAAGCCGCCTGCTCGATGCGGCGCGCGGCGACGCCAATGCCTATTTCGATTTGGGGATCGCATTTTCCACCGGGACCGGCGGGGTCGATGTCGATCTGATCCAGGCGCATAAATGGTTCAATCTCGCGGCGCTCGGCGGCAACAAGGAAGGCCAGCAATGCCGCGCCGACCTGTCCGACGAAATGACCCGCGACGAAATCGCCGAAGCGCAGCGCCAGGCGCGCGCCTGGCTCGACGAGACGGCGCGCCGCCCGGCTGCACGGCGCTTTGCGGCCTAATCCTTCCGCTTGAAGGGCGTATGCCCTTCCAGCCAGTCCATCTCGGCTGCTTCGGCGCGGCGCTCCTGTTCCAGAAAATCGGCGACCGCGCGGCGAAAACCCGGATCGGCGATGAAATGCGCCGACCAGGTGGCGACCGGGCCATAGCCGCGCGCGAGCTTATGCCCGCCCTGCGCCCCCGCCTCGACGCGCGCCAGCCCGCGCGCGATCGCAATGTCGATCGCGCGGTAATAGCAAAGCTCGAAATGCAGATAGGGGATGTCGGTCAGGCATCCCCAATAGCGGCCGTAGAGCGTGTCGGCGCCAAGGAAGTGCAGCGCGCCCGCAACCGGCCGGTCATCGTCATAAGCGATGAGCAGGATGACCTGCTCCGCCATACGCGTCCCGATCAGGTCGAACGCCGCGCGCGTCAGATAGGGATGCCCCCATTTGCGCGCGCCGGTATCCTGATAGAATAACCACATGGCATCCCAATGCTCGGGGCGGATCGCCGCACCGGTCAGCTCCTCGATCCGCAACCCTTCGACCGCCCGCGCGCGCTCCTTGCGCAGCTGCTTGCGCTTTGCCGAGGTCAGCGTGGCGAGAAACTCGTCGAAGCTGGCGTAACCCGCATTGGCAAAGTGGAACTGGATATCGCGGCGCACCAGCCAGCCCGCGCTTTCGAACAGCCGCATCTGCTCGGGCGCGACAAAGGTCGCGTGCGCCGATGACAGGCCGTTCTGGCGCACCACCGCTTCGGCGGCGCGGATCAGCAACAATGCGTCGTCGCCGTCCCGTGCCAGCAACCGCGGCCCCGGCACCGGGGTAAAGGGCGCCGCAATCTGCAACTTCGGATAATAATCACCGCCCGCCCGCGCCCAGGCGTCGGCCCAGGCGTGGTCGAACACATATTCGCCCTGGCTGTGCGATTTGAGGTACGCGGGCGCCGCCGCGATGAGCGCCCCCGCGTCGTCCTCGACGAGCAGCGGCGCGGCCTGCCAGCCGGTGCCCGGCCCGACGCTGCCCGAGTCCTCGAGCAGCGACAGGAAGGCGTGGCTGACAAACGGATTGTCGCCGCCGGCCAGCGCGTCCCACGCCGCGGCGTCGACCGCCGAGACACCGGTGCCGAGCGAGATCGTCCGTGCGGGCGGGTCGGCTTCGGCCATCGC